>JAFUUM010000065.1 GCA_017477805.1 Lachnospiraceae bacterium | reverse complement strand
TGTTACAAATTCCTGCTGATCTAATGCTGTGATATATTTTACCATAGCATCTACCGCCACATCCAAACCTCTTTTGGTCACATCATTTGACCCCATGAACCATACAAGATACCAGAGTTTCACACCCGGTGCCGAAGACATGATACTGTTGATCTCCGAAAAGCATTCGTAGTTAACGCCATCCACACGATAAGTGATCCCCCCCGAAAACCACAACGGGTCGTACTCACTGAGTCTGCCGACAAATACCACGCTCATCTTCGGAATCGGTATGGAGAGAGAACTATCCGCATTGTAGAATTCATGCGCCTCCTCCATTACACCGCCATGGCTCTCCGTCAGGATCATAAAACCGACTTCCCAGGGTTTTACATCATTGGCACCCGCATTGGTATCCGCATTTGCATCCGCACCGGAATAAGAAAATTCATCATTTACAGAAAGAGAATAATAGGCGATCCCTTCCCGGGTCCATCCATTCTGTTCCAGCTTTGAAGCCGTTACATCTCCACCGAAAACGTGATCCCCGGTCTTTGGATTTAACAGTCGATATACGGGAGCACTCTGCGCTTCGTCAACATAGTAGGAAATCCCCTCTCTCTGCCAGCCCTCTGCGGTCAACTTTAAGATCTCGGCCTCGTTAGAGGTATACAGATGCTTGGTGGATACGGGATCATACAGCCGGTAGGTGGCTGAGCCGGAGACTGAAGGCATGGTACATACAACCCCCTCATAGGTCCAGAAGCTTTCCAGCGATGCTTTCTCGGCAGGGTCAACGGTATAAAGATATTCTCCACTCACAGGATTATGAAGACAATACAGCTCCGACCCCGTTGCCGCCTGTGCGGTCAACGGTGAGGTCACAAGTGCAAGTCCTGCAAACGCCATGGAAAATGCTATTGCTTTCAGTATTTGTTTTTTCACTCTCTTTTTCCCCTTTTTATTTCGATGCCCTATTGATGGGACCTTCAGGCACTCAAATAAAATCTTAATCCCCCCTCCGTTTTTGTCAAGTACATGTTTTTCAACCGATACAAGCGATCCAAACCATGAAAATATCAACTCTGCCTGATACAAAAAAGTTGGCGCAGCATGATAAATGCTGCGCCATGTCGTTATCCTCCCTGATCCCCAACCGATTGGGATCATCGGACGGCACCGGAGCCGTCCCGGTGTGATATTCGTTTTATGCGGAAAGCCGTCTTGCGATCTTGAAGTTCTTTCTCGCTTCTTCTCTTTCCAGTTCTTCTTTGATCTCATCGGAAAGAACAAATTCTACTTCATATTTGTTCAGAGGCGATAAGTTCTTGAAGTTTCTGTCTTCTTTGATGCTCTCTGCTTTTTCCTTATCGATCAGATCCCGAAGGACTACCTCGTGATGATCAACAGGGATGTAAGAAACTTTGGATCTGTTCTCTACGGAACGAAGTTCGTAGTACAGAATGCTCTCTCCCTTGTCCCGGGTCAGTTTCACCACGTCTTCCACGCGGCATACACCAATTGCTTCACTGAATAAGAATTCTTTTTTCTGATACATAAGACCTCTTTTTCGGAGTAAGCTCCGACCACAAGATATTGTATTTGGAATGTGATTAGTTATATCACACCCAACACAACAAATTGTAGCGTATTTTTCCGAAAAACACAAGTCTTTGTATCTTAGTGAAGGATTTGATCCAGATTGATCCGCTCCGCCGCCGTGACAGGATCCACAAAATATTCGTAGCGGAACTGGATGTAACCATCCCATCCCATGGCCCTGGTCACGCTGACCTGCTGGAGCAGATTGGTGCTTGCCATCTTCCATCCGGGATCCTGGGAATTGCCGTATCCGCAGTAAAATGTAGCCAGACCCATGTAGATAGGAAGATCCAGTTTGTTCATCTGCGTCCACTGGATCGCTCTCTGGGAAAACATGGGCGTTGTCCCTGTCTTTCCGTAGTGGTCCGTCCAGTAGATCTGGGGACAGATGTAATCGATATATCCGGGTACCGACATCCAGGTAGCCACATCCGCTCCCTGTTTCGTATTTCCGTCCATGCTCCCGGCAGGAGAAATACCAAATACCTTGCCATGATTGTGAACACACTGATAAACCGCTGCGATCAGCGTGTTATGTACCGCAGGGTCCGCAGGGATAAAGTAATCGTCAAAGTGGATGCCGTCGATGGCAGGATAATTGGTCAGAAGTTCCTCTACACCCACTACGATGTTATCTCCCGTTACAAGGGCAGGGTCCCCGGAGAGTTTTCCGTTCCGGTATCCGTAGGGATTGATCCAGGCATGGAACTGCAGTCCGAAGGAGTGGGCTTCTTCCAACATGATGGCCAGGGGATCATAGCCGGGATTTCCTCCTAACATTTCCTCGCTCCAGGGATAGATGGCGGAAGGATACACCGCATCATTATGGGAACGGACATGTACGAACAGGGAGTTAATGCCCTGGGATACCGCATTGATGCACATATTATGGAACTGCAGCCTGAAGCCCGCTTCGTCATAACCTTTCAGGTACTTCTGAAAATCCAGAAAAGAGATCCAGAGCCCTCTCATTTCAAAGCCGTCCCCGTCG
>JAFUUM010000064.1 GCA_017477805.1 Lachnospiraceae bacterium | reverse complement strand
TCAGAGCATACGAAGCTTCCGAAGGCGAGGTCATGTACCGCACCCAGGCCGGTGAAGAAGTGGACTTTTTGAAGGTCGATAAAAAGAAGATGAAGGAGATCCGTAAGGAGATCCAGATGATCTTCCAGGATCCCTATTCTTCTTTGGATCCTCGTATGACCGTTCTTGACATCATCAAGGAGCCCTTAAAGGCAAACTATCCGAAGATGCCCAAAGAGGAGATGGATCAGATGGCAAAGGATATGGCCGCAAAAGTAGGCCTTAACCCCACCTATCTGATGAGATATCCTCATGCATTTTCCGGCGGTCAGAGACAGCGTATCGGTATCGCAAGAGCCCTGGTATTAAAGCCCAGGATCATTGTCTGCGACGAGGCCGTATCCGCACTGGACGTGTCCATTCAGGCACAGGTGATCAACCTGTTAAAGGACCTCCAGAAGGAGATGAAACTGACCTATATCTTTATTTCCCACGATCTGTCGGTGGTGGAACATATTTCCGACCGTGTGGGTGTTATGTATCTTGGTAAGATGGCGGAGTACGGTACTACCGAGCAGATCTTTGCACATCCAAGGCACCCTTATACCGAGGCGCTCATGAGTGCAGTTCCCGTTGCGGATCCTACTTATCAGCAGGAGAGGATCCCCTTAAAGGGCGAGATCCCGAACCCTGCAAATCCGCCCAGCGGATGCTTTTTCCATACCAGATGCAGATACTGTCAGGAAAACTGCAGTGCGGCTGCGCCTCAGTATCATGAGATCGAGCCCGGACATTTTGTGTCCTGCCATTATGCACAAGAGCTGAAACTTCGCGGTTTTGATCTGCACGAATAACTTAGCTACCATATCGAAAGGAATACGAAAGCCCATGAAAAAAGGGGAGAAGAAACTCATCCTGTTCACGGACAGCGGGGACACCATCATTGATGAGTCTACCCAGGTGTTTGATGAACGGGGTATAGTCGAAAACGCCGATTTTATACCCGGCGCCGGAGATGTATTGGGGAAACTTTCGGATGCCGGATTTCGGATCGCCCTGGTGGCGGACGGAGAGTGGGAGTCATTTCAGAATGTTTATCGGAAGAACGGCATGGGCCGCTGTTTCGAAGAATGGATCGTTTCAGAAGTTGTTGGGGAACAGAAACCTTCCGTTAAGATGTTTGACACCGCAATGGATCAGATGCGGTTGAAGGACGAAGATAAGCCCTTCATCGTTATGATCGGAAACAATTTAAAGAAAGATATAGCAGGGGCCAACCGCTTCGGGATCACATCCATCTGGCTGGACTGGTCCCCCAGATATTTCCATGAGATCGAAGAACCGGATTGGGAACCGGATTACACCGTTAAGACGCCGGATGAACTTTACGACCTGATCTGCAAATTGGAAGAAAAGGCAGAAAAACAGGCGCCTCTGTATGACGAGATCGACCGGAAGATCGATCTGTTGTCTTCAGCGTTTAAGGGGATCCTCTACGAAACGGATGACAAATTCCTTGAGAACATGAAAGAACATAACCTGGCGGGAGATGACATCAACCGTTATAAGTTCTGGGAATGGACCCAGGGGGTTGGCCTCTTCGGACTCTGGAAGCTCTATGGAAACAGGGGAAAAGAAGAGTACCTTGATATCCTGAAAGAGTATTATGACAGGCAGCTGGAAGTCGGTTTCCCGGCGTTGAACGTCAATACCGTAACCCCGTATCTGGCCATGTCTTATCTGGCGGAATATACCGGGGAGAAAAAGTACATGGAGCCCTGCGTAGCGGCTGCTCATGAGATCATGGAGCATTTCCCCCGTACGGAGGAAGGCGGCTTCCAGCATAAGACTTCCGACAGTCTCAACGACCAGGAACTGTGGGATGACACGTTGTATATGACGGTGTTGTTCCTTACCAATATGGCACGGATCCTGAAGGATGAGGCGATGATGAAGGAAGCGGAGCACCAGTTTGTCCTTCATAAGAAGTATCTGATGGATGAAAAGACCGGACTTTGGTATCATGGTTTTACCTTCCTGGGACATCACAATTTTGCAGGTGCTTTCTGGGGAAGAGGCAACAGCTGGATCACCATGGTGATCCCCGAGTTCCTTGGCATCAGGGGAAAACAGGATGACCTGACGGCCATGCTGGTCAAGACCCTGAACAGACAGATCGATGCCCTTTCCACCTATCAGGAAGGGAACGGCATGTGGCATACCCTGGTGGATGATCCGACGTCTTACGAGGAAGCATCCGCCACCTGCGGATTTGCATACGGTATCACCAAAGGCATCCGTGACGGGATCGTGCCCCGTGAGAAAAAGAACATGGCAGATCTTGCCATGAAAGCGATCCTTGGTCATATTGATGAGAACGGTGTTGTGGGACAGGTGTCCTACGGAACACCCATGGGACGCGAAACAAAGCAGTTTTACAAAGAT
>JAFUUM010000063.1 GCA_017477805.1 Lachnospiraceae bacterium | reverse complement strand
TGAGGGGTTTGATCCGCCGGCCGAACATGATCATATCGATCTCACAGGTCCGGATCACGAACTGGTGCAGGATCAGACCGAGTCCGATGCCCAATACCACACCGAATACCGTCAATAGCACATTTTCCCGGTACACGTACTTGGCCACTTCCATATCGTAAAAACCCAGCACTTTCAGAGTTGCCAGTTCCCGCCGTCTCTCAAGGATGCTGATATTGTTCAGGTTATACAGAACAACAAAGGCAAGGAGCCCTGCGGAAAAGATCAACACCCAGATCACCAGGTCCAGGCTGTGCATCATGTTGGAAACCTTTTCTTCCAGGGTCTTCACATCCGTATAGGTCAGGATCTCATCATGGGAAAGGATCTCCGTGGAGAGTTTTGCCTTTTCCCCGGATGTCAGGTCCTCCGAAAGCTGGAGCATGGCCTGATTAAATAAGGGAGCCTCCCCAAAGACCTGTCGGTAATAAGCCGGGGTCAGGTAAACATAGTAATACAGGTAGTTTTCCGTGATCACATCCACCCGGAGAGTTTTCCGGTCAAGGCCTCCGTCGGAGATCACAAAGTTGTCCCCGATCTTCAATTTCAGCATCTTTGCCAACTTTTCGGAGATGGCTGCGCCGTTATCGGAAATATGATAGGTCTCTCCGCTGACCCGGTCCCGGAGTTTCACATAGTCTTCAAAATGCTCCGTTCCCTCCGGCACCATGAGGTTGATGCTCTTGGTAACACCGGAAGCCTCCGCATCCATACTCACTACCCGGGCCCGAAGATATTCTTCGATCTCAGGTTTTTCTGCAAAGATCCCACCGGGATCTTCCTTTTCATCCAGTGCAAGGTAGGCATCATAAGTCCAGATGGTCCGATACTGGTTATCCACGATCTGCTTGATGGAATCCCTAAGGCCAAAGCCCACCATCAAAAGGGCCATGCAGCCCCCGATGCCGAACATGGTCATAAACAAACGCTTCTTATACCGGAACAGGTTTCGCACCGTGGATTTCCAGGTAAAGCTGAAGCGCTTCCATAAAAACGGCAGATACTCCAGAAAGACACGCTTACCGATCTTGGGTGCCTCGGGCCGCATGAGTTCCGCGGGCACTCCCGCCAGTTCCGCATAGCAGGCAAACAGTGCCGCCAGTACGGTGGAGCCTACCGCAATAACAACGGAGGCGATGGCGATCCCCCACTCCACAGGCATGATGGGATCCGGAAGCCCGATATACAGGATCTCATAGGCTTTGATAATGACATAGGGAAGGGTGATATGCCCCACGGCCACGCCGATGATCCCACCGAGGATACTGGCCAGGGCCGCATACAAAAAGTACTTGCCGGCAATGGCGGTCTTGGAGTATCCAAGGGCCTTCAGGGTACCGATCTGGGTCCGCTCTTCCTCCACCATTCGCGTCATGGTGGTAAGGCTCACCAGGGCTGCCACCAGGAAAAAGATAGCCGGGAACAGTTTTCCTACAGCCCCGATGCGCTCCGCATCCTGGCCAAATTCCGCAAAACTCTGAACGGAATCGCTGCGCTTTAAGACGTACCACTCAGGGTACTCGATCTCTGCCAGCTTTTCTTCCCCGTCCGCAACGTCCGCTTCCCCGTCCGCCACTTTCTGTTTTCCTTCTTCGATATCCTTCTCGGCTTTGGCAGTCTCCCGTTCAAAGGTTTCCTTCCCCTCCGCAAGATCCGCCTCACCGTCTTTGATCTTCTGCTCCGCATCCGCCAGTTCTATGGCGGCATCCTCCAGCTCTTTCTCTGCCTTTTTGATCTTTGCTTCGCCGGAGATCATCTGATCCCAGCCGGCCTGCCATTCATCTACGGCTGCCTGCAACGCGGTCTCTGCTGCAGTCACCTGGGCTTCTCCCGCTGCCAGCATCGTCCGGTTTGTTTCCGCATCCGCTTCGGAGATCATCCCTGCTGCCAGCCCCGCCTGAAAAGCGGCAACCTTTGCTTCGTACTCCGCTCTGGCAGCTGCCACCTGTGCCTCATTGGCCTCCAGCTCCGGCTTGGCATCCTCCAGTTCTTTCCTGGCTTTTTTCAGATCTGCCTTGTTTTTGGCAACTTCCGCCACGCCGTCATCATATTCTTTTCTTCCGCTCTCCACCTTCTCTTTGGCATCGGCGATATCCGCCTCCGCCTTGGCGATGGTGTCATCGTACTCTTTTCTTGCATCCGCTAACTGCTTCTCGCCATCCGCAATCTGCTCTTTGGCATCCGCCAGTTTTTCCTTGGCCTCCGCGATCTTGTCTTCGCCCTTTCCTTTCACGGAAGCGTAACGGGCATCGCAGCGTTCTGTTTCAATATCTTCGATGCGGCTTACCACGCTGTCCACAAGATCTTCATAGTCGTCGTTATAAGTCCCCAGTTCCGCAGCCCCTGCCACACGAACAAAGATCTGGTGATAGACCGTCTCCGGCTCCTCATCCTCAAACTCGCTTGTTTGCACAAAATCCCCGGCGGGGATCCCAATGTAAGCGTTGGTGGAACCATCTCCGATGGAAGAAGTGCCCCGGTCGAAGGTTGTGTACCAGGGGTAGGTGCCGTAGCCTACCACGGTATAAGAATCCGTCGTCAGTACGTCTTCTATAACGTCTTCGCTGCTTTCATCGGTCTGCAACGTGATCACATCTCCCAGCTGTACACCGTTGTTCTTGAAATAAAAACCGTCCAGGAAGCACTCCCCCTCTTTTTCCGGGAGCCGTCCGCCTTCCAAAACCATATGGTCGATGTCATTACCAAGGGAAAACACAAAGAAAACCTGCTTGGAATCACCGTCGTAGGTGATGAGCTCCGTTTGAAAGCCGCCTTCCGCGCAGGATACGCCCTGCACCTGCCTTACTGCGGCAAGGTCCTCCTCCGTAAGGCCCAGGGTACTTAAGATCCTGATATCCAGAAATGCCGTATCATCATAGAGTTTGTCCGCCGTCAGCTTCATATCCGGCTCCGACGAACGCACTCCGGTATAAAATGCCACACCAAGGCTGACCATCAGAAGGATGGACAGAAACCTTGAAAATGTTCGCTTTATGGTCCTGATCAGATCCAAAAAGATCATCGTATCGCCCCTTTTTTACCAGTCAATAGACTCCACGTCTACGGGATGCTCGTTCACTTCAACACTGATGGCTTTGCCGTTTTTGATCCGGATCACCCGGTCTGCCATGGGTACGATGGCGGAGTTATGGGTTATGACCAGCACTGTCACGCCTTTTTCACGGCAGGTTTTCTGAAGAAGTGAAAGGATCTGTTTTCCCGTCTGGTAATCAAGGGCACCTGTAGGTTCATCACAAAGAAGGAGTTTCGGGTTCTTGGCAAGGGCACGGGCGATGGATACGCGCTGCTGCTCGCCTCCCGAAAGCTGTGCGGGGAAGTTGTCTTTTCTCTCGGAAAGCCCCACTTCCGCAAGGACCGTTTCCGCATTCAGGGGATCTTTGCAGATTTCCAGCGCCAGTTCCACATTCTCTAATGCCGTCAGATTTTGGACAAGATTATAGAACTGGAACACAAAGCCAATATCGTCCCGGCGATACCGGACAAGGTTTCGGCCCTTATATTCCGCTATGTTGTTCCCATCAACCCAGACTTCGCCCGAGGTTGCGGTATCCATACCGCCAAGGATGTTCAGCACCGTGGTCTTTCCGGCGCCGGAAGGACCCACGATCACCGCAAACTCCCCCTTTTCAATGGAGAAGTTAATGCCATCCGCGGCACTGATGGTGACTTCTCCCATCCTGTATTCTTTTCGTACATCCCGAAGTTCAACATAGCTCATACACTCACTCCCCTACGTGTGCACCTGCCTCTGAAATGTGTAAACCAATTTTACCACAGGAAAAGGGAGTGCGACATAACAGAAATGTGCTATACTAAGGCAATTATTCTTTTTAAAAGGGAGGCGAGAGGATGATACTGGAAGAGTTTGATGCAAACAAAGAAGCGGTGATCAATCCCTGGATGATCAAAGATAAAGTGGAAGGCTTTCCCGATACGGTGGTGGGGATCTTTTCCCATCAGCTCTTTGCCCGCATCGTAGAGTTTACCGGTGCCGTACAGATCGAGACCTATAAGGATGCGGACGGAGTTTGGCCCGTTTACGAAACAAAGTATAACGGCGTCTCCATCGGTCTTGTCAAAGCAAGGGTTGGGGGCCCCTCCTGCGTAGGCTGCTTAGAAGACGTCCTGACCATGGGTGCAAAAAAACTGATCCTTCTTGGAAACTGCGGTGTCCTCGATAAAAATATCGAAGACTGCGGCATCATCATCCCCACGAAAGCCATCCGGGATGAGGGTACCAGTTTTCATTACGCCCCTGCTTCGGATTTCATTGACGTCAACAAAAAATACCGGGAAGAGTTTAAAGCCGTCTGCGAAGAATTTGGCTATCCGTACATCGAAGGCATCACCTGGACCACGGATGCCATCTACCGGGAGACCCGGGATAAGGTGAACCGCAGAAAAGAAATGGGCGCCATCTGTGTTGAGATGGAATGTGCTCCCGTTCAGGCCATGTGCGATTTCCGGGGCATAGAATTCTTCCAGTTCCTCTACGCCGGTGACAACCTGGATCACTCCGACTGGGATCCCAGAAGCCTCAGCGGATCCGTACGATTGGATGATAAGGAAAAGATCGCCCTGCTTGGTCTGGAACTGGCGTCAAGGATTTCCGGCTAGTACTTCTACCTGCTTCCGTTTCTCATACAGGACGCAGCCGCCCTTGTGATCGTCATTTAAAACGCCGCCGTTCTGCAATTCCAGGAACAGTTTGGACTTCATGGCATCTCTCAGAGAGGTATCTTTTACATTGATGTCGGAATAGGGAGAGAAGGGACAAGGTTCCGCTCCACCATGTGAATTGATGTGGAAGAAGCCTCTGCCGGCTGCGATACAGCCGCCGGAACTCTTCTCATCTCCGGGGAATGATACGAATACCATCTCCTCATGCTCTTTCCGAAGCCGCATGATCTCATTCTTTAAATACTCTCTGTCTTCATCGCCGGGGGCAAGATGCTCCGAATCCTCAGAAACAGGCACAAATTCCACGAAGATCACGGCCTTGCAGCCTCTTTCTTCCGTGTCTTTTAAGAAGGCATCGCCGGTGACCTCTTTCAGATTCTCGTTGGTGACGGTGATGGAACAGGCAAAGATCATATCCCGTTCCTTCATCCTCTTCATATTCTCGGCCT
>JAFUUM010000062.1 GCA_017477805.1 Lachnospiraceae bacterium | reverse complement strand
CCGGCAGATCGCCCATACAGCTTCCGCTGGTGTCTACCACGATCACAAGGGTATCGATCACCTCCCTTTCCGACTCTTCTAACGGCTCCACCAGGGGCACGTCCTCGTATAACTCCAATCCGTAGCAATAATAGACCGGATCCGGAATATCCTCTTCTCCGGTTTTCAAACCGTTCTTTTTCAGTTCGGATAAAACAGACCGGTAATCCAGTGTGCCTTTTTTGCCCTCCAGGATGTCCATCCTGCCGGATCCGGGTTCCGTTCCATATGACCCGTCACGACCGCCGCTGCACGCAAGGCCCATCAACAAGCTTTCCATGTCCCCGTCCTTGCCCTGTCCGTCTTTACCTTGTCCCTTCAGCAATTCCCGCGTGTTTTTTCGAACCTCATCCCAATCCTTTCCGCCAACACCGAGCATCGGTGTCGGGATCATATGCCAGGCACCGTGGTCATCCACATATACTTTTTTGCCCCGGTCCATCAAAAAACGCTTCAGAGCTTCGTTTTTTCTGGCCTCCTGAAAAACCTCCATCTGCAATAGTTCTTCCTCAAAACCTTTTTTCTTTCCATCCACAAACAGATCCATCAGTCTTCTGACTTTTATGTCCATCACGGCCCACAAGAGCTCCTGATCCGGGATATTCCTGTCCATCTCGAAATGGCCCATAAGTCCGTGGAGAGCGATGTGAAGAATACTGCGCTTGATCTCCTCACCGGTCATCTTCCGAAGGATCTTCGCATTGTAAAAAAGATGATGCGTATCCGTCAAAAACGGGTATTCTTCTTCGATCTCCACAGGCTCTAACGCATATAAGGCATAGATCAGGTCATAATACCTGTTTTTCAGTTCATTGATCTGAATGCGAAGATACCGTTCCGCCCAAATGGAATCGCCGGTTCTTTCATCTTTATTTACAGGTGTGATCATATTGATCTTCATGCCGTTAACTCCGCTTTATCGTCTCTTATCCCATATGCCCGTTTACAAAGTTCCAGGTACTCCGGGTTCTTTACCTGCAGCAGGACCTCAAGAAGTTTTTGCTGATCATTGATCCGAACCATCAGTTTATCCAGCATTTCCGCAGTATCCGGGAGCAGTTTGAGAAAACAGATCGTTTTGCTCAATCTTGAGGACACTTTCTCCATGTTCGCTTTCGCATCCTTTGAAGAAAGGGCCTGTCCCGCTTCCCAGCCGAGACGGTTGACCAGACAATCCACCAGTTCCCATCGAAAACCCAGACTCTTTGTACGGATATCCTCTGCAAGGCTTTGTGACTCTTCTCCATTCAGGATCTTTTCGATCAGGTTGTAAACTCTTTCTTCCTTCCAAAATCTCTGATAGTACTGATAGAAATCCCTGGCGGTCTTCTCGTTTTTGATCAGTCCGTAGATATCCTCCCTGTCTGCCTCAATATGTGATGCCTCATAATTTTTCAAAAGCCAGCTTAAGTTTTCCCATCCTCTGGGGGTCACCACATTCCAGCTCCCTTCATTTTCAGGCCGTTCCGAAACCTGATATAGCGCTGTAGGGTTATTCTTCACAAAATCAAGGATCAGGGGATGAATGTCATGTGTTTCCGCATACTCTTCAAAAGACTTTAGATCAGCAGATACTTCAATCTGACGGACACGGTCTGCAATAGCGGGGCCCAAGGTACGTGCACTTTTGTTGTACTTTGGCGGATTTCCGCAGAGCACCAGCACCCAACCTTCCGGAAGCATATGGGTTCCGATCCGCCCTGTCTGCAAAAACTCCAGCATCACCGGCAAAACCGTATCGGAAACACAATTGAACTCATCCAGTAAAAGGATCCCTTCTTTATGTCCCTTCATCACCTCCTTTTCCACTTCCGCAATGATCTCGGACATGGTGTATCTCGTGTATTTCTCATCTCCCACTTCCGTGATCACGGGAAGTCCCAATATGCTGTTTCTGGTCTGATGGGTCAGACTGAAGCTGACAAAAGCGATCCCAAGCATTTGTGCGGCCTTTTTTGTGATGGCTGTCTTTCCGACACCGGGTGGTCCGTAGAGATACAACGGTAACCGGTTCACTCTGGGGATCGCATACTCACCGTTCTTTGTTTTGGTTAAGTAAGCTGTCATGATCTTGTAGATCTTTTGAGTTGCTTCTCCGGCACTCAGAAGCCAGAAATCTTTGCCCTGCACATTCCATGAAGCATCCTCCTCTAACCCGGTCGGCGGATTCATAAAAGGCTTTCCTTGATTCACCTGTACCAACTTATACCCTCCTTTTTTGAAAATCTTTCACTTCGGATGAGCAGAGTATAAAATGCGCTCTTGGGAAAATTTTCCCAAGGGCGCACTTATTTCAAAATAGACGTATCAATGGTATACTCTTCGAAGTTATATAAGGAAAACTGAGAGGGATCAGCCATATGGCTTTTGACGGTATTACAACAGCAAGCATCATAAAAGAATGTCAGGATCTCCTGACGGGGGCGCGGGTCAACAAGATCGCCCAGCCGGAAAAGGATGAACTGCTCCTGACCTTTAAAACGGTTCAGGGAAAACAGGTGCGTCTCCTTCTTTCCGCAAACGCTTCCCTTCCCCTGATCTACTTAACGGACGATAACAAGCCCAGCCCCATGACGGCACCGGGCTTTTGCATGCTGCTCAGAAAACATCTCTCCGGCGGACGGGTCATCGAGATCACCCAGCCGGGATTAGAGCGTATCTTCCGTATGGAAGTGGAACATTTGGACGAGATGGGGGATCTGTGCCGAAAGGTACTGATCTGTGAGATCATGGGCAAGCACAGTAACATCATCTTTACCGATGATCAGGGCATGATCCTTGATTCCATCAAACACGTATCTGCCATGGTATCTTCCGTTCGTGAAGTTCTGCCGGGGCGGACCTATTTTATCCCCCAGACGGAGAACAAACTGGATCCCGTGGCTTTCTTTTCCGCTCCTTCGGAAGAGACCTTCGGCATGACCGTATTCGGAAAGGCCCAGCCCCTTTACAAAGCCATCTATTCTTCTTTTACCGGTTTTTCCCCGGTAATGGCCCATGAACTGGTGTACCGGGCAGGCCTGGATCCCGAACGGGCAGCCTCCGGTTACGACCAGGGATCAAAGACTACTTTATATAAGGAATTCATGAAGCTCATGGAAGACGTGACGGGGGGGCGTTTCACCCCCGCTATCTGCTATGAGAACGGCATTCCCGCGGAGTACTCCGTGCTTCCCATGACTTCCTATCCGGAAGAAAGCTTAAAGCACTTCTCCTCCGTATCCGAACTGATCCGAACGTATTATGCGGAAAAAGAAACCCTGACAAGGATCCGACAGAAATCCGCGGATCTTCGAAAGATCGTGCAGACAGCTTTAGAGCGTACCGTAAAGAAATACGATCTGCAGATCTCTCAGATGAAAGATACGGAAAAACGTGAAAAATACAGGATCTACGGAGAACTCCTCCACACCTACGGGTATGAAGCCAAGCAGGGAGACAAATCCCTGAAGGCCATCAACTACTATACCAATGAAGAAGTGACCATTCCGCTGGATCCCCAACTGACACCTTCTGAGAATGCGAAGAAATATTTCGACCGTTACGATAAATTGAAGAGGACCTACGAGACCCTCTCCAAGCTCACCGTAGAGGTAAAAGCAGGCATCGACCACCTGCAGTCCGTGGCAACGGCCCTGGACATCGCCGTCAAGGAAGAAGATCTGGTCCAGATCAAGGAAGAACTCATGGACTCCGGTTACATCCGGAGAAAGGGTGGGACCAAACGGGAAAAGATCACCAGCAAACCGTTCCACTATCTCAGCAGCGACGGCTTCCACATTTACGTGGGCAAAAATAACTACCAAAATGATCAGCTCACCTTCCAATTTGCCAACGGCGGAGACTGGTGGTTCCACACAAAGACGGTTCCCGGCTCCCACGTCATCGTCAAGACGGAAGGAAAGGAACTTCCCGACCGGACCTACGAAGAAGCTGCACGTTTAGCGGCTTTCTACTCCTCCGCAAGGGGCTCCGAAAAGGTGGAAATCGACTATACCCAGCGGAAAAATGTTAAAAAACCACCCGCTTCTAATCCCGGTTACGTCATCTACCACACCAATTATTCCATGATGATCCCCTCCGACATTTCGGGTCTTGAACAGGTCATTGAATGATGCAAGAAAAGCCTTACAATATCGTTTGATATTGTAAGGCTTTTGCATTAAAAGATCCTTTAACGAATCGATTTTAGAATTTTCTGCGTTATTCTCATTCCTTCGTACACTTCTCGAAGAGTCTGAAGATGGTATTTGCGATCCCGTTCATGGTACCGTGATCCACTTTCATCACTTTTCGGTCATAGGTCACCAGACCGTTGATCTCATCCTCAACATCCGATACTTGCGTGTAAACACAGCCACTGAGGCCTCTTTCGATAAAAAAAAACACCTGCTGTTCATACATTTTCAGAATGTCCGCAGGCAGTGTCTGGGGTGTTTCACTCTTTCCGTAGCCGTAGGTCTTGTCGGGATTGAACACATGATCCTCGATCCTGCAGGAAAGGCCGCCGAATTCCGACAGCACCACAGGTCGTTCGTTTTCTTCGAACTCATAAGGGTGTCCGTAGATGTGTACACTCTCGATATCACTCTCTCCGCACTTAAACCAGCCGGAGGTGGCGTCCACAAAACGCTCTTTTTCCAGTTCCTTGAACTCTCTGTAAACCTTTGTACTGTGGAACTGGCCCCAGCCTTCATTGAAGATGGTCCAGTAGCAGATACAGTTATAGTCCTTCAGCTGCTCATAGGTCTGCTTCATGCAGCGGATGAACATCTCTCTGGTCCGCTTATCCTCATGCATAAAGACATCGCTGGCCTTCTGGCCTTTGGGAAGGATGTTGGGGATGGCCGTATCCCGAAGGAAGTGGTAATCACCGTTATTGACCATATCCTGCATCACAAGGATGCCCATCTGATCACAGAGATAATAAAACTGGTCAGGTTCCACCTTGATATGCTTTCTGATGGCGTTGTAACCAAGGGATTTTATTCCAAGGAGCTCTTTTTCCAGGACTTCCGGAGACGCCGGCGTAAAGAGTCCGTCGCTGAAATACCCCTGATCCAACAGTGCATGGAAAAATACAGGCTTGCCGTTAAGGCACAATCTGGAAATGCCTTTTACCGTTTTGATCTCCAGGGTACGGATCGTCACATAGGATGTTATAAAATCCTGGTCTCCCTTTACGGAAACATGATACAGATAAGGATCCGCCGGACTCCAGAGCCGGAGGACGTCTTTTCCGATGCGGATATTGCAGCGTCCGCCCCGAAGTTCACCGTACAGAGGACCGGATGTTGTTTCCAAACGGACTTTGCCTTCCGTCTCCGTTCCCTCCGTGGTGAAGATCACGTCCGCATTCCCTTCTTCCGTCAGTTTTACGGAAGCATGGATAGCCGTGAAATACTTCTCAGGAACGCTCTCCAGCCACACACTCTGCCAGATACCGGACACGGGGGTATACCACATACCGCCCCGCTTCAGGGTCTGTTTCCCGTAAGGAAATGCATGGTCTTTTAAGTTATCCCGGACACGGATGATCAGGGTGTGCTCTCCGTAGGCTCCGTTTCGAAGCTGCTTTGTGATGTCCACATCGATGTGCTGGTAGCCGCCTTCGTGAACTGTCACAAGTTCTCCGTCCACTTCCACTTCCGCCACCTGATCCGCCGCTCCGATATGAAGGATCACTCTGTCTTTGACAAAATGATCCGTCAGGATAAAGCGTTTCCGGTAAACCAGTCTGGAGTTTTCCGGAAAATGCTCGTTGATGCCGGAAAGCAGGCTTTCGGGAGGAAAGGGAACCCGGATCTGTCGATCAAACCGCTCGAGGATCCGTCCCCGTTCCATAACCGTAAAGTCCCAAAAACCGTTGAGGTTCATGAAAGAATCCCGTACCAGCTTCGGCCTGGGGTATACATCCCAGGGGATCTCCTTGGGATTTCTGTGCAATTGTTTTCCTTCGTTGGTAAAAAGCTGTACTAACGCCACTTCTTTATGCCTCTAAAAATCACTTCAGAAGAAGATCAGCAGTTGCCTCCGCATCTTCGATCACGCTTCTGAACTTGTTAAGTGCTCTGTCAATGGGCTCGGGAGTGGTAAGATCCACACCTGCGTGCTTAAGCTCATCCAGAGGATACTTGGATCCGCCCATGTGCAGGAAATCCAGGTACTTGCTCACAGCTTCGCCGCCCTTTGTACGGATGCCCTCGGAAAGTGCCACGGCAGTGGTATATCCGGTGGCATACTTGTAAACATAGAAAGGTCTGTAGAAATGAGGGATACGGGACCACTCGTACTTGATCTGCTCATCCTGTACCATATCGGGTCCGAAGTAATCCTTTACAAGACCTGCGTAGAGTTCGTTCAATGCCTTGGGAGTCAGAGCCTCGCCCCGTTCGGACATGGCATGTGCTTCCCGTTCGAACTCTGCGAACATGATCTGACGGAATACGGTTCCCTTGAAGTTCTCCAGGTACTGGTTCAAGAGCACCATTCTCTTTGCAGGATCCTTCTCATCCTTTAACAGATGCTCGATCAGCAGGTTCTCGTTTACCGTGGAAGCCACCTCTGCAACGAAGAGGGTGTACTCTGCGTACTGAGGGGGCTGGGTGTGTCTGGAGAACCAGGAGTGCAGGGAATGTCCCATCTCGTGAGCCAGGGTGGATACGCTGTCCAGAGTTCCGGTGAAGTTGCACATTACGTAGGGATTGGAATCATAGGTACCGGAAGAATAAGCACCGCTGCTCTTTCCCTTATTGGGATACACATCTACCCAACGGGTATCAAAGCCCTGACGTATGATGCTGCAGTATTCTTCTCCAAGAGGAGCAACTGCCTGCAGAACCATTTCCTTGGCCTGGTCATAGGTGTACTTGGTGGTGT
>JAFUUM010000003.1 GCA_017477805.1 Lachnospiraceae bacterium | reverse complement strand
TGGGAAAACAACATAAAGAAAAAGAAGATGCTAATCTGGTCCAGCTCCGTCAGGGAATAGAAATCGTGCAGAGAAATGCGGTGTTTCAGCTCCTTGTGATCTATAATGTCAAGATTGTGGGGAAAAACGAGCTGGGCAAAAAAACACCTGCCTGCTCCAGAGCTGACGGTATGGTCCTGGTGAACAGAAACGTTTCCCTTTCGCCCAAAAACTGGGCGTATGCCATTGCACACTGCATCCTTCACAACTGTTTTGGCCATTATGATCTGGAAAAGGTCCCGGGGGTCGTGGAGGAGGACCTATCCGGAAACAAGGTCAAAAAGCCGAGATTTAATAAAAAAATGTGGAACATCGCCTGCGACATCTATGTGGACAAATTTCTGCAGGACATCAAGCTGGGAGACCCGCTGAATGCGCTTCCGATTGGGAATATCCCCCTTGGCATTCTGGAAGATGAAAACAAGCTCTATGAGTATCTTCTGCGGGAGCATTGGGATGAGAATGATCACATCTACGGCGTCGGCGCGATCGATTCCATGGACATGGATGGCCTTGATACGCCCATCGAATATGGGATCGACAGGTGGGGAGACCGGAAACAAAATGAATTTGCAGTGAAGTTTGCCGGCAGTCTTGCAAGGTCGGTTTCCGGAGCAATCGACTCCGTGGCTCATCATGAGAGAGAAGATTCCTTTGGTAGACAGATCGCCGGATGGTTTATCAATTCCTTTCCCTTGCTTGGCGCTATTGCGGCATCCTTTAAGATCGTTGATGATGTGGAAGAATGCAGGAAGTATGACATCAGTCTGGCGGCGGTAGATGCCTATGAAGGGATTATCTACATCAACACATCTAAGAACCTTTCCGATAATGAGTGGAGATTTGTCATGGCCCATGAGTTTCTTCACGCGGCTCTGATGCATCATAACCGTCTGGCAGGACGGGACCCGTATCTGTGGAATATCGCCACCGATTACGTGATCAACGGCTGGCTTTATGAGATGCAGGTCGGTGTCATGCCCGAAGGGGTTCTTTATGACCCGGCGTTGAAAAACAAGTCTGCGGAAGAAATCTATGATGAGATCATCTGCGACATAAAAAGGTTCAGGCGCCTGGACACCTTCCGGGGAAATGGCCGGGGAGACATTATGGGAAGAAGACCGGGCGGGTTTGGAAATGCCGGCCGTGGTGTTTCCCTGGATGAGTTCTATCGAAATGCATTATCCCAGGGCCTGGAATACGAAATTGCAAGAAGGGGACGGGGGTACATTCCGGCAGGCCTTGTGGAGGAGATCAGGGCGCTGGCGGTCCCTCCCGTTCCGTGGGATGTGAAACTGGCGGAATGGTTTAATGCACATATCAGACCGCTTGAAAAGCACAGGAGCTATGCGCACCCCAGCAGAAGACAGAGCTGTACGCCGGATATTCCAAGGGCAAGATTCGTTCCTGCGGAAACTGCGGATGCAGCAAGAACTTTTGGGGTGATCATCGATACCTCCGGATCCATGGAACCTTCGGAAATCGGAAAAGCCCTTGGGGCAGTGGCAAGCTATGCAGCCTCCCGGGAAGTGATCGCGGCAAGAGTGATCTTTTGCGATGCAAACGCCTACGATGCCGGATACATGACACCGGATGATATTGCCGGGAGAGTAAAAGTGATCGGAAGGGGCGGAACGAAGCTCCAGCCGGCTGTTGATCTTCTCCAAACCGCAAAGGATTTTCCAAAAGACGGCCCCATCCTTATCATTACGGACGGATGGATCGAAGACCATCTGGATGTGAAAAGAGAGCATGCCTACGTTCTTCCAGCAGGGGGGAGACTGCCGTTTCGGCCAAGGGGAGAAGTTTTTTATCTTTCCTGAAGGAAAATTCTGTAGTAGTATTATCCAAGAAGCAATACGTTGCACGGGGACGCAACACTATGGGAAGGATAATAGAATGAAGAAGAATCCGTACGATGACGAGAAATTCCAGGCAGATATGGCGAGGGCTTTTCAGGCTGATGCTGAATTTGAAGCACAGAAGCATAAATGGGAATCCGGAGATCTTTCCGATGAAGAACAAACAGAGATCCTGGAATATGAGAAAGATTTTGATACTGAACTTGTTTCGGACAAATCCAAGTGGAATCAGGAACTGATCTGGGCATCTGAAAATTATGAACAGGTCCGTGTCCCGAACAAGGAAGCACTGGCGAAATTTATAAACAAGGCCAAAGGCGATGATCGGAGCATGGCAGAATTCTCCAGAGCCTGCGGGGAAAAGGGTCCATCCACCTTTTCCCGGATCGTGAATGGGAAGATCGAAAAGCCGGTTTCTACCGGTCTCCTTGTAGCAATCGCCAAACATGCGGCCGATCCGAGCGAAGTCACGCTTGATCAATTACTGAGAGCGAATGGAAAAATACCGAAGGATGAAGTGATGAAAAAAGACGATTCGCTGGATTTGAAGGCTATTTCGCTGGAGTATGGTATCCCCCGCATTAGGGACATGCTGATAGAGTATTACCTGAAGCAAGGGAAGTCTGTCATGATCGTACCGCCAAAGGAACTTCCGATAAGCAAGTACGCATTGGAATTGCCGTCTGATTTTATCTTTCGTGTGCAGGGAATCGAACCGAAATATTGGAACTTCATCGTAGATGAAGGCTATGATCTTCCGGGGACGATAGATCCGGAAACTATGAAAAAGGCCATGCAACGGTATTCCCCGTTGTTTCTCCGGGATGCCTGGGATCCGAAATCCCTGAATGGCAAAGACATCAAGAATGTAATCGTATTTGCGGGTAAATTCCGCTTTGACTCATTTGTAAACTTTTTCCGCGGTGTAAAAGTCAAGACGAAGATTACCGCCATGTGCGTTGATCTTCCGAGAAAATGCATTGTAGAAGAGAAAAAACTCTAGAACAAAAACTCCGGAACGAAAACGGCCCCGATTGTTGAAAATCGGGGCTTTTATGTACTTTCCAAAATTTTTTTCAAATTCCCCTGAAAATCTATATACAAACTTTGAGGAAAGTGATAAAGTGTTTTTACTGTGAACATTGCAATAAGATGCAACGATGTTGCAAGAATGCTGCAACGATAATAGAAGAAAAGGAGGGGTTCATTTTGGGAAAAACACAATTTGACAGTCATTTCTTTTCTCGGTGTATTTTGGATCTTCTGGGCGCTTGCGATGCCATAGGCGTTGTGATGATGCCCGGTCTCGACGAGTCAGTGACCTTTGGCGAGGTACAGGACTTAGGACGCATCCTCAGAGTGGAGCTTTCTTTTGAACCCGGGCTGGTGAACTTTATGGTTCAGGATTTTGTAACGCTTGCCCGGAGCCTTTACGAGATCGGCTTGTGGTATCACGACACGAAAAACCGCTACGGTACAGAAGTGGATGCAAACGAACTGAATAACACCAAAACGCTGGAAGTCTGGGAGAAGTACGTTGCCGATTACTTGGACTACTCGACTGAGGAAGACGGGATCCTCCGATTTTGCGAGGACCACGGCATCACAGGGCAGGCGCCGGATCTTTTAGCAATTCTCAGCTACAAATTCTGCGGGCTGGTATCCCTGGGAGCCCCGGATTTTCTTTGCACTTTTGCGGCAAGGAAACTTGCAGAAGCATATCTGATCAACGGATATTCGGTGAAAGCCGAAAGAATTGATACGTTGATGGAGGAGACGGACAATCGGTCTTATTTTGCAAAGCGAAAAGAACTGGATGAGGACGATGCAGGGAGGATCTTCAGGTTTATAAACACTGCGGATGATACCGTCATTGGACCCAAAGCAAAAACATTTTTATGGATCTCGCGTTGCAACAAGACGCAATATAAAATGCAACATTGTGCAAGAAGCTGCGGAAGACACGTTGCCTGATCAGGACTCATTAGGACTCACTGGGACACACCAGGATAAGAAAGACTAACTATTAAAAGTCAATAAGAAAAATGTTTTTTTGAATAAAACATCATCAGATGTTTTAGATAGCTCGGAGGCAGGCTTGAGCCTCAATCAGTACATTGAAAATCGCATGACAAACAGAGCATCTGAAGAGGTGCCCATAGAAAAGGATATGTAGTTGAAGAGTTATCTTCGGAAAGCTTCTCCTGTTAGTTCCATCCGGTAAATGGTGCGTATCAGCTTCTTTGCTGCATGGGAGACAGCAACATTGTAGTGTTTACCTTCACTTATCTTTTTAGCAAGATATTTACCGAATTCTTCATCCCAGTGGCAGACATATTTTGTGGCATTGAATAGAGCATACCGCAAGTAACGGGATCCGCGTTTTTCCATGTGAGAGTAACTGGAATCGAGCTGTCCTGACTGGTATGTAGATGGCGATAACCCAGCAAATGCAAGTATCTGATCAGCATTACTGAATCTGGAGAAATCACCAACCTCTGCAAGAATCATGGCTCCCATACGGTAGTTTATTCCTGGGATTGTCATGATTGGAGAGCCGGAGGTGTCCATGATGGATTTGATGGATGATTCTATTTCATCAATCTCATCCGTCATCACTTCGATCAGATGGATAGTGTGCTTCAGTTCCATTGATTTAGCCGGCATTATAGATCCTATAGAATCTCTGGCGGCATCTCTTATGGTGATTGCCATATCTCGTCCGTAGCGGCCTTTAGAGGCTATCTCAAGGAGATTTTTGAGACGGGTAAGATGGCAATCGGCAATGTATGACGCACCGGGGAATTCGGAGAGAAGAGCATACACAGAAGCTATATGAAGGCTGGGGACGAGCTTCTCCAATTCGGGGAAAAGGATGTTAACAAGACGAGCTACAGATGATTTGAGCTTTGCGCGTTCCTGAACCTTGTCGAAGCGGTAACGGGTTAATGACTTAAGTTCTTCGCTATGATATGATGTGTCTGAGTAGGGCTTGAGAGTCTTATCAGTCATCAACATCATAGCAATCGAACCGGCATCGACTTTATCCGTTTTCGTCTTTCTAAGGCTTTGACCTTTTCTGTAAAGATTTGTATGTAACGGGTTGATAACACAGGTGGGAAGACCTTTATCAATGAGCGATCCGAGAAGATTGAGTGAGTAATGACCGGTAGCTTCAAGACCTACTTTTATTTCGGTCCTATCATCAGTCACGGAGAAGATCTTCTCATAAAGTTCATTAAAGCCAGCTTTGTTATTCGGGATAGTGAAAACCGGATAGAGTTTATCGGCTTCCGATCCCAGAATGCAGCAATCGTGCTTATCCTTTGCAACATCGATACCAACATAGATCATACACATGATCCTCCTTAAAAGTATTTAATGCTGTACTGGATCCACAGGGCTCTCTGCCGATGTAACCTCGTTCTACATAAACCGTCATGCGGTATCTAACTGATTAACATTGGGACAAAGAGGCTGTGGTTGGAGCCTTTCTATAACCGTCTATGCGGTAGGAGAAAAAAACCAATCCACAGCATCTTCAACAGCATACCCGAACCTATAGAGAAGGTAAAGAATGGGTATGACTATATAATACGAGGAGATCAAATCATGAAAAGAATCGAACCTCAGAATCTTGTAAACAACACGATCCTCGGAACCAAACTGGGAGAAATTTCCAGGGAAGACATCGAGAAGAAGGCCCCCCTTCTTCCTGACCTTTGCCGGGACGCGCTTGAATGCAAGTACGGACTTGGGGAATATGATCCCGTCGACGAAAGAGAAATCGCCTACATCATCCACGACGAGAACAACATCCACATGACCGAAGAACTGGTAAACGGCATCCTGAGCGACGCCCTCCACATGGTGCAGGACGATACGGAGCCTTTCCCCGAGATCAATGTCGAAGATTCCCTCCCGGATAACGCAAAGTACGCGAAAATCTCCTGGGACCATATTGACAAATACCTGTGGCACTTAGCGGATGAAGCCCAGTTGGAGAAAAAACTCCGGGAAGAATACGGAGACAAAGATTTTGTGATCATTCCCACTATGGATGATCTTTATCTTGCGGATCTGCGGGAACCGCATCCTTGCCCGGGTGATGAAGACATCAAGCTGTACTACCGCAGTGATGTGGAAACCTACTTTGGCCTCGCGAACCTCATCGTCAGAAAATTGGATGAGATGGGAGTGCCTTGTATTACCTGGGGCACCTACTACAAGGGCGTCATTTCACCTAAAAGTTTTTACGACTACGCTTTCCTGGAAAAGGATCTGATCATGAAGGTCATCCACGATAATCCCATCAAGCTGTTTCTGTAAATGTAGCCCGTTTTTTCGCCTGAAAGGAGAGTCAGCCTATGAGATACTATCAGTTTCTTATTCGTACAAATAATGAACTTGTTGGTGTAAACGCCACGATCCGGCTGAAGGATTACGCCTATGAGAGTAATTTCGCGGCCATGAATACTTACATGGTGAAAAATATGAATAATGACGTGACCTTCTTTGCATATCGGGAAGAAGGCACAAAAACGTACGCGGTGCTTTCCTATGATGAGCAGAAGGACACCCTGCAGGGGGCTTTTGATCACATCATGGGGATCCTCACCGAGATTTTCGGAATTAAAAAGGTCCTTGCGGAGCCGGAAGAAATCACCATGTTTCAGTACATTGACGCCTGTAATGAATGCGTCAGACGGGATTACATGATCAATCGTTCCAGAATTATTGACACCGCAAATCTCTGGGCCTGGGATTATTATAAAAACGCTACCAGGGATCAGCTCCCTTATGAGCTTGAGGAATACATCATTCCCGACAAAAAGCCGGCAGAAACCGGGATTTATCACGAAGCTTTTATCAAAGAACTGAAAAGGATCGAAGAAAACAAGAGCAATAAGAAAGAGTCCTTCGAAGGGAACCTGGTCCATTATGTTCTGTCTGCCAGAAGCAAAGAAGCTGCCCGTGACATGACGAGCAGACTCATGCAGGAACTCTACGAAGCAGGGCGGATCACCAGCAGACGTATGGGGATGGTTTCTGATGTGAAGCCGGGAGCCTGGGCGACAGGCAATCACCTGGAAGATATGATCGAGAATAATTACGGTGGGGTGGTTGTTTTTGATCTTTCCGAGAGGTTCGGTCATAACCCCGCGGAATATGTCAATATGAGCGAATACATCGTGGAACTGCTGAAAAGATACAGAAACCGCTGCCTTTTCGTATTCACCTACAACATTGACAGTCCCGGGTATTCCTACATGATCCTTCCCAAACTGGCAAAATACGTCATGACCGTGAAATTGACGGAAGGAAAGATCGACAGAAAAAACGCGGTTCAGTACATGAAAACGCTGATCGAAAACTCCGAGTACGCCAAATATGCAGATCAGGCAGCAGAATACATGAAAACCCTTTCCGGAAACGAATTTACCCAGTCGGACGTGTTTTCCGCCTTTGACCGTTTCGGCCCCTGGTGCATCTGCAAAAATGAGCTTCAGAACTACGATCTCCAGACGGAAGACTCATTCCTGCTGGACCGGGATGGAGACGGGACATCTTCTTATGAAAAGCTCCAGAAACTGATCGGCCTTACTGCCGTGAAAAAAGATATCGATACAGTCATTGCCACAGACCTTGTGGAAAAAGAACGAAAAAAGATCAAAGGAAAAGACTACAAAACGGAGACCATGCATATGATCTTTGCAGGAAATCCGGGAACCGCCAAAACCACGGTAGCGAAGCTTTTTGCGGGGATTGCCAAAGAAAAGGGAATCTTAAAGAGCGGTGCTTTCGTGGAGTGCGGTGGTAATGATCTGAATGGTATTATCGGTTCTTACAAGATCCGGGATGCTTTTATTGCCGCCAAAGGCGGAGTCCTGTTTATTGACGAAGCCTACGGGATCTATAGCGATAGCGCTGTCACGGCGCTTTTGCAGGAAATGGAGAACAAACGGGACGAAGTGATCGTGATCCTGGCCGGTTACAGCGACAAAATGAAGGATTTTCTGAAACTGAATGAGGGCCTGAAAAGCAGAGTGCCCAACTGGATCGAATTCCCGGATTATACGGAAAGCGAACTTACAGAGATCCTTCAGATGATGCTGAAAGAGCGTGGATTTACGGCCGATGATGATGCGATCACGGAAGCACGCTGCATCTTTGAAAAAGCCAGATGCCTGGATGACTTCGGAAACGGAAGATACGTGCGTAATTTTCTCGACGAAGCAATCAAGGAACAGTCCATGCGGCTTTTCTCCGGCAAAAAAGGGCTGGACAAGGTCTCGCAAAAGGAACTGTTCCGAATCACTAAGGAAGATATCTGCAAAACGGAAGAAGTAACCGGGAAAGAAGACCGCAAGCCCGGAACTGCGCTAAAAGAACTGGATGCCATGGTGGGGCTCTCCTCCGTGAAGAACGTCATCCATAGGGCAATTTCCAAGCATAAATTCGGCAAAATGTGCATGGAGAAGGGACTTTCCAACGACAAAGTCTCTTTGCACATGGTTTTTACCGGCAATCCCGGAACCGCCAAAACAACGGTGGCACGGCTCTTTGCGGAGATCCTGAAGGATGAGCATATTCTGCCCTCCGGAAACTTCGTTGAGGTCGGACGCGCGGATCTTGTCGGGCCTTTTGTGGGGACCACGGCGATCATTGTTAAGAACAAGTTTAAAGAAGCGAAGGGTGGAGTCCTTTTCATCGATGAAGCCTACGCCTTGTGTGATGACGTCAAAGGCAGCTTTGGAGACGAAGCCATCCACACCATCGTTCAGGAGATGGAGAATCACCGCGACGATGTTATCGTGATCTTTGCCGGTTATCCCGAACCCATGAAGGAGTTTCTGGACCGAAATCCGGGCATGAGATCCAGGATTGCCTTTCACGTTCCCTTTGAAGATTACTCCGTGGATGAACTCTGCGACATCACAAAACTGATGCTCTCATCCAAAAAGATGCAGATCACGGATGCGGCCATGAACAAGCTGAAGGGCATTTACGAAACCGTGCATGAAAAAGACGGTTACGGAAACGGAAGATTCGTGAGACAGCGCCTGGAAGAAGCCGAATTAAACCTGGCCGACCGCCTGATGAAGCTGGGCCCGGACGAACTGACCGAAGAACGCATCAGCACCATCGAAGAAAGTGATATTACGTATACAAACGAAGCGGATGCAAAAACTGCGGTCAAAAGACAGGTTGGGTTCGCAAGCTGATGAGCCCGAACATAAAGCACTGTATTAGAGACAATCGAAGTCGGTGAAACATTAGCTGGTTTTCGGTCCGAACGTGCAAAATGTGGAGATAATTGGAGAACATCGACCTTAAACCTCGATAATCTACAATTATCCCGTATTTTTTGCAGATAAGTGGAGATTAAATGATATGGAGGTGACTGCTTGGATACGAAAATATACGAATATCAGAACTACGTGGTGACGATTGATTTTTACGTCAAACCTGCGATTATCTCGCTGAGTTCCAAATCAGGTCAGGTACTGCAGGTGGACATTAATCGTAAATTCATCAGCGGTGATAAGAACCTGTTCAAGCCGTTTACCAAGTGGCTGAAAAGTAGCGGAAAGGAACTTTACGACATCATTTGGGAATGGGAAAGTGGGAATGATGATTTTGCATTG
>JAFUUM010000061.1 GCA_017477805.1 Lachnospiraceae bacterium | reverse complement strand
TGGGACCCTGAAACTCTCCACCCGCTTCGAGGATGGGGTACACGTGATCGAAGTGGAAGATAACGGAGTCGGTTTTGACGTGGAAGAATTCCGAAGAAGACAGGCGGAAGGTGACATGTCGGAGGTCCACGGAGGGCTCCGCAATCTGGTAAAGCGTCTGGAACTGATGTGCAAAGGTCGGTTGGAGATCGAAAGTCATATCGGTGAGGGAACGGTTGCCCGGGTATCGATCTATGATGATGCTTCCAAGACCGAAAGAAAGGCGGATTCCTGACTATGACAGCAAAAGAGATCGCGAAACTGGCGGGACTTCCGGAAAGCGAGGCAGAAAGGTCCGAAGTCCGGGAAGACCTGGAGAAGATCCTCCGGTATTTTTCCAAACTGGAGGACCTGGACACCGGGGATATCGAGCCTTTGGTCCAGCCCGTATATCGGGAAAATGCCCTTCGGGAGGACGAGGTAAAAGATCCCGGATTTGGGACAAAAGAAGTTTTGTTTAATGCACCGGATGCAAAAGACGATATGATCCGGGTGCCGAGAACGATCTAGGGTTAAATAAATGAACATGAATGAGAAAACAGACATGAACCCGCTTGCGGAGCAGGTCCTGGACCGGATCAGACGGCAGGAGGACCTGCTCCGTTGCTATATCAGTTATGATATCGAGGCGGTAAGGAAGCAGGCAGCATCGGTAGAAAAGAAAATAAAGGATGGGGAATTCAGATCCCCTTTTGCCGGCATCCCCTATGCGGTAAAGGATAATCTCTGCACCGCAGGGATCCGTACAACCTGCGGCTCAAAGATGCTGGAACACTTTGTACCGGCCTATGATGCGGCGGTTGTTGAAAAGATGAAGGCTGCGGGAGCGGTCCTCATCGGAAAAACGAATATGGATGAGTTTGCCTTTGGGTCTTCTACGGAGACGTCATTCTTTGGTCCCACCCGAAATCCGGCAGATCTTTCTCGTACACCGGGAGGTTCCTCCGGCGGCTCCGCGGCGGCGGTTGCATCCGGTGAAGCAGTGATGGCCCTTGGCACCGATACGGGAGGCTCCGTGAGGCAGCCTGCTTCCCACTGCGGTGTTGTCGGGACAAAACCCACCTATGGCGTGATCTCCAGATGGGGGCTCATTGCCTATGCCTCATCCATGGACACGGTGGGAACCCTGACCCGGAGCGTGGAGGATGCTGCAACGCTGCTGGATGTCCTTGTGGGAGAAGATGAGAGGGATTCCACATCTCTGCCCCATCCCCGGCCCGGTTTTCGGGAGATATTAAATTCGGATGTCCGGAGCCTTCGGATCGGTATTCCCGCGGATCTTATTGACGCCGGCGTATCGGACCCCGTGGCTTCTTCCCTGGAGACGGCTGCAAAAGCCCTGAAAGAAGCCGGAGCTATCGTAGAGCGGTTTGAGATCGGCCTTGCGGACTATCTTGTTCCCACTTATTATCTTATCGCCATGGCGGAAGCTTCTTCCAACCTGGAGCGGTTTGATGGCGTAAAGTACGGATACCGGACGGCAGATCCCGCCTCCCTTTCGGATCTTTATCAAAAGAGCAGGGCGGAAGCCTTCGGAGAAGAGGTAAAGCGCCGCATCATGCTGGGAACCTATGTCCTCAGCAGCGGTTTTTACGATGAATATTATCTGAAAGCCTTAAAGGTCAGACGGCTGATCAAGGAAACATATGACCGGGCCTTTTGTAAATTCGACTGCATATTGACACCCACGGCCCCCACGACGTCGCCCCTCCTTGGCGAAAAGCCGGATCCCATTTCGGTCTATGAGTCCGATCTTTTTACGGTATCTGCCAATCTCACGGGCTGTCCCGCGATCAGTGTCCCCTGGAGCAGGGATGAAAAGGGCCTGCCCATTGGGATCCAGTTGATGGCGGATGTCTTTTGTGAGGGAACGATGCTGCGGGCAGCCAATGCATTAGAAACTTTGCGGGAGGTACGTTTTTATGAATAACTCCTACGAAACCGTCATCGGCCTGGAAGTCCACGTGGAATTGTCCACCGCCACCAAGATCTTCTGCGGTTGCAGGACTGATTTCGGTGGTGCCCCCAACAGTCATACCTGCCCCGTGTGTACGGGAATGCCCGGCACCCTTCCGGTCTTAAATAAGAAAGTGCTGGAAGCCGCCATCGCCGTGGGACTTGCCACGGGCTGCGAGATCACCCGGGTGGGTCGTTTTGACAGGAAAAACTATTTTTATCCCGATAATCCCCAGAATTATCAGATCTCCCAGCTTTACTTCCCCATCTGCCGAAAGGGCAGCGTGGAGATCGAAACAAAGGCGGGGAAGAAGTCTATCGGGATCACGGAGATCCATATGGAGGAGGATGCGGGAAAACTGTATCATGCCGAAGACGGTACATCCCTGGTGGATTATAACCGTTCCGGGGTCCCCCTTCTGGAGATCGTCACGGAGCCGGATCTTTCTTCCGGAGAGGAAGCGGTAGCCTTCTTGGAAAAACTGCGGACCATGATCTCTTATCTTGGGGTATCCGACTGCAAGATGCAGGAAGGCTCCATGCGGGCGGATGTGAACCTGTCCGTTCGGAAACCCGGAGAAGATCTCGGAACAAGGACGGAGATGAAAAACTTAGGTTCTTTCCGTTCCGTGATCCGGGCCGCGGAAGCTGAGACCAAACGGCAGATCGACCTTTTGGAGGCAGGAGAGCAGGTTCTTCAGGAGACCAGACGCTTTGATGAAGCATCCGGCACCTCGTTTTCCATGCGAAGCAAAGAGGAAGCCCGGGATTACCGGTACTTCCCGGATCCTGATCTGCCGCCTGTTGTGGTTTCCGATGAACTGATCGAAAAGATCCGCTCGGAAGCCCCGGAGCACCGTGAAGCGAGGATCCTGCGCTTTGAAAAGGAATACGGCCTGCCGGAGTATGACTGTAAGATCCTGACGGAAACAAAAACCCTCGGGGACTTCTTTGAAGAGGCAGCACTGATTGCCGGAGCCGGAGACGGGAAAGCGGCACCCACGGAAGAGAATGTTTCTTCTTCATATAAGAAAGTTTCCAATTACATCATGGGCGAACTTCTTCGCCTCCAAAAAGAACGGGGCATGGATGAGGATGAGATCCCTATGTCACCGGAGCATCTTGCGGAGCTGATCCGCATGACGGAAGAGGGACTGATCACCGGCACCGTTGCCAAACAGATCTTTGAAGTGATGTTTGATAAAGACTGTGATCCCCGGGCCTATGCCAACGAACAGGACCTCTGCATCCTGAAAAATGAGGGTGTTATAGAGTCTGCCGTGGATCAGATTTTGGCTACTGAAACCGGCCCGGTGGCAGAGTACTTATCCGGCAAAGAAAAAGTTCTTGGATATCTTGTGGGACAGACCATGAAGGCCCTTCAGGTAAAGGCGGATGCGGGTGAGATCCGGGCGCTCCTTTTGAAACGCCTTAAAGACCGGTCCGAATAAACTACGGTAAAAGCCCGTAAAATGCGTAAATATCATTGATCAACAGAGAGGATATAACCTATGAATCTGCAAAAAAAGATCATTCTTGCTTCTGCTTCTCCACGGAGAAGAGAGCTCCTGAATCAGATCGGACTCGCCTTTGAGATCTGCCCCAGCACCTGTGATGAGGCAGTGGAATTTTCGACACCCGAGAAAATGGTGCAAGATCTGTCCAAAATGAAGGCCGAAGATGTCTGGGAAAAGGTGGAGGCGGAAAGAAAAAACGACTGCGATAGAAAACAGGTGTTGATCATTGGAGCCGACACCATCGTCGTCTTGGGAGGGGAAGAGGAAACCGAGGAAGAATGTGACTTTGAGGATCATGACAGAAAACGACACCAGAGTCTTATTGACCTGATAAGTCAAAAAGTGGCCCGGCCAGACTCCGTGGACGAAAATTGTCCGGCAAAGTCTAAAACCACCCGGAAGCCAGAGTTGGAGGTGCTTGGCAAACCAAAAGATGAAGCGGATGCCCTGCGGATGTTGTCCTCCCTTCAGGGAAGAAAACACCGGGTATTCACGGGTGTTACGTTTATTTACATCGATGAAAATGACCAGAAACGCACCCATTCCTTCTATGAAAAAACAGATGTATTCCTTTATCCCATGACCCAGGAGGAGATCCTTTCTTATATAAAGAGTGGAGATCCCATGGACAAGGCCGGATCCTACGGGATCCAGGGCCCCTTTGCAGCCTATGTCCGGGGGATCTGCGGAGATTATAACAACGTTGTGGGCCTTCCCGTGGGAAGACTCTTTCAGGAACTCAAGGAAGTTTTCTAGTTGGAATCTCCATCGAAATAGAGTAAAGTAATAGGATGGAATATTGAAGTACTATTAGAAAGACAGGTGTAAAACATGATGCAATCACGTACCCATACCTGCGGCGAGCTTCGTCTTGGCGATGCCGGCAAGCAGGTGACTTTATCGGGTTGGATGGAAAACTTAAGGGAAGTAGGCGCAGGCCTGGGCTTCCTTATCTTAAGAGACTTTTACGGAACAACCCAGATCGTGATCGAAGACGAAGAGACCATGAAGACCGCTAAGGCCATCACCAAAGAGTCCACCATCTCCGTTTCCGGTCTTGTGAGAGAGCGCAGCAACAAGAACACCAAGATCCCCACAGGTGAGATCGAAGTGGTTCCCGAAAAGATCACAGTCCTCGGACGTTGCCGTTATAACGAGCTTCCCTTTGAGATCA
>JAFUUM010000060.1 GCA_017477805.1 Lachnospiraceae bacterium | reverse complement strand
CACCACCGTCATCCATCACTTCGTTCTCCACGATGAGCCTGTCCCCTTCCAGTTCACTTGCCAGTAACTTCATTTCATTTCTGAGAGCGCCAACATCCTCATCCCTCGGGGACTTCAGGGCAAGGATCAACTGGATCTTTTCATCGCTCTGAAGTACTTCCAGCATTTGTTTGAGTGCTCTTGTCCTGATGGGTTCCTGCATGCCATCAATCGGGCAAAAGACCTTTAAGGCTTTGATTTGCTGGCTTTTTCCCAAGGATAATCGGGTGTCAAACGGGGAGATATCCATTATCCTTTTATTTCCGGGTTCGCAGTGTTCCCGGATCATTTTGGACAGAGATTCCGTATCCGTTACAAGGAAGCTGGCACTGTTTACATCAAGCTGAAGGTCCTCCTCATGTTCCACGTCATATCTGTCACCAAAGAAAGACAGGACAGTCTGATGGTCCTTTGCTCTGTCCATGATCAGACGATTATGCTGAGCATTAGATGCCAGCAGGAGCACATCATTGTCCTCCATCTTCCTTGCAAGCTTGTCAAACGCCTCCGTCAATAAGGCATTCATTGAATCGTATTGCCGGTACCGGAATGGGTAGACGGTATCTTCTTCCACCTTCACCTGATCCGTCTCGAAGTCCCAGGTAAACTGCAACTGCTGAACGCTGTTATAAAACTCCCGTTTCAGCTCAATATCGTTTTCAATATAGCTTACCGCTGACAAGAGTCCGCGGTCATCTATATGAAAACGTTTATAAGTCCGGTCGTGATCGCAGAAATCGATCTGCATGATCGCTCCGGCGTCGTTATATTGTAATCTTGCATAGAGTCTGTCTTCCAGGTACCCCAGCATCGCAAAAGAAGAATAGACCCACTCGATCTCTTCCGGGAAACTCAGGTCGTGGTAACTGAACAAGGCCATTTCCGTACCGGACAATCCCTGCAGAAGGTCAAATGCGGACCAGGTCTCCATGGGCCAGATATTTTGCTTGTGCATGTACCTGCGCAGTTGTGGCGCATATGCCAATTGCACAAGGCAAACTTCTTCGTTTTCCTTGCGAAACATGCGGATCTGGCTGACCGTGTCATCAAACTCCGCTTTACCCACCTGGCTCCATGTTTTTTCGCTCATCAGCCAGCTGTTCTTTTGTGCATACCAGGACGGAACAAAATAATACATTTCTACCTCACAGGAAGGGCTTATAATCTCTGAAATCAATCAAAACACGAGCTTCGCGGACCATGGAGAGGCTGATACCCGTAAGGATCATCATCGTCATCGGTATCGAATAAAGCTTTGATGTACTGTTTTGAAGTGCTCCGGAGATCAGTGGCGCACCAATACAGATTCCCTGCATTGCAGCACCGATGCAGCAGCAAAAATACAGCTCCTTTTTGATCGCTTTCTCCGTTTCTTTTCCGGGTTTATACCCCACAAGGCAGTCGCCGGTCTCCCGAAACTGTTTTGCGATATTGACGGGATCCACAAATACGGAAGCAAAGGCAAAATTCAGGATCAGGATCATTCCTAGATATAGCAATATACCGGGAATGCAATTCAGATTCATATTGGCCTGCATCACCTTCAAAACATGGTTTTCCGGAAACAGGAGCCCCAAACCGACAATTGCATAATAAGGGATCAGAAAAAAGGTCATGGCAAACATGATCGGCATCGCTCCGGAAGGGTTCAATCGGATCGGAAGGTATCCAACTTCTGATAACTCGTTATTGATCATCACACGAAACGTTTTCAGCCGCAGTTCCGCATAGTCAAACACGGCAGAGATCAGCATCAACCCAATCCCGATGACCACAAGGACAAAGGCAACGATGATGTTCTGACTTCCGCCTTCTTTCAGTTCCAATGCGATCGGTACCAAATTCTTTCTGGTATTGGTAAGGATATTGATCATAATGATCAAGGACATTCCGCCAAACCCTTTTTCCGTATTTGCCTCTGCCAGGAAAATGGTAAATGCACATCCCGCAACCAGTGTGATGACCGTCAGCACCTGCCCCGATAAGAAGAAGGAGATATCTCTCATCTCCATGTGTCTCGTTTCCAACAATGCCTGAAATGCTGCAACTACGAAGGCAGGGATCAACGTGATCTTCCGCATGACGCTTCTGGAAAACTTAGGCTTTTTTTCCTTTGGACCGATGGACATAAAAATACGCATAAATACCATGATCGACATATACGGACCAAGTCCCAATGCCAGTACGGAACCACCGGAAGGATCTTTTCCCAGCATATCCTCGATCATGCCCGATAATTCCATCGAGAAGAGATCTTTATGCTCGGTCGGGATCACCCAGGGAATAGGCGTTCCTCTGCCGATCAAATATAGTAAGCCAAGCATGATGCTGTATCTTACTTTTCTAAAAAACAAATCACCTTTTTGCTGCACTTTCCAAACCTCTTGTAGATTTTATCACGCAAAGCACCAATGTATACTGTATCACAAAACGCCCCGGATGAGCAATGTCATCCGGGGCGTTCCATCGTTAAATTATTGCTATTTCTGCGGAATTTGCCACCACTTCTATTCCGCCGCTGAGATCTCTTTAAAATCAGCTCCCATTTTCATCTTCTGCTTGGTCAGATACATCTTGGCATCCGCCCTTCGGAAGACTGCCTCGGCGTCCACATCCCGGCCGGGTTCATAAAAGACCATGCCTCTTGCCACATGGATCTCATCCCAGGGGTTCTGAGCCCTTCTGTTCTGTGCTTCCGCCTCTTCATCAAAGGATTCCATCAACTGATACCTGTTCTGATAATCTTTGCCCTTTAAGATCACGGCAAATTCATCACCGCCGATACGATACACCGGGCTGTTCTTGTAGATCTCGCAGATGAGCCTGCAGGCTTTCTGGAGATAGAGGTTACCCTGCTCGTGGCCGTAAGTATCGTTGATATGTTTTAAGTTGTTGGTATCGCAGATCACAAGACCGAATTCCAGGTTCTGCTCTTCCAGTTCTCTGTTTAAGTCTGCGATGGCGCTGTCGTAAGCGGTCTTGTTCTTGACTCCCGTTAAAGAATCCCGGAATGCCAGGCCGTTCAATTCGTTGATGTAGCGCTTTAAGTGTCCCACCATCTTTTTCATGCTGACGGTAAGGGTTCCCACTTCGTCTTTGGTCTCCGGAGGAAAATCCACTTCGAAGTTTCCACTGATGATCTGCTCTGCAGCTGCCACCAGTTTTTTGAGTGGCTTTACGATGCGGTTGCAGACCAGCATGATCACAAAAGAAAAGATGGCGATGATCAGGAGACCGGATAAGACGGTCTGTCTTGTGATATTGGTAACGGATCCCTTGATCTCGCTGTCGGGCGCGGCAATAACAATGCGCATGCCATTACTCATTGTAGCAAAAGCCATCTGCTTTTTCACGCCGTTGAAAGTATAGGTAAGAGTTGTGCCCTCGCTGTTGTTTTTTTCAAAGAAACTGATGGCGGACTGAAGTTCCATGGCACTATCGGTAATGGTGGTCCCTTCCTTCAGAACGGGATGGTAAATGATGGTACCCTCCGTATCCGTAAGGTAGGCATATCCGGTCTCATAAACCTTGATGTCGGAAATAGTCGCCACGATCTTTGAAAAATCGATGTCCATGCCGGCGATGCCAAGGAACTGGTCATCTTCATAGAGAGGCCGCACATAGGAGATCAGATACATATCCATGTCTTTATCATAATAAGGAGCGATCCATGTACCCGTTCCTGTCTCGATGGGATCAAACCACCAGCGGACATTACCCGAATCCGCATCATACTGGGTCACATCCTCCAAAGATGCATCCTCAAAGGGCGAGAACTCGTCTTTTCTAACGCGGAGCACTTCGGATTCCTGACCTCCGAGGAGTTCGGAATCATACCGGATGTAAAATGAAACACAGGGAGGCGTACTGAGAGCAAGGTCCTCAAAAATAAGGGCCATTTGCTCTTCAAAGCTCTCCCTGTAATCAGGATCGTTCTTCATTTTATCAACGGAAAAAAGGCGATGCTTAACGTAATCGCCCATGATATCTACCGATTCGGATACGCTGGCCAGTTGTTTGTTCATGGCCCACATCTGTTCCTGACAAGTCAGGTTCATGATCGCGGTAGAGGAATATTCTGCTTCTCTGGTGAAGTTCACTACGGCAAACCCACCAATGATGGACACCGACAGGATGATCGCGATGACCGTGAGTAAAATGAACTTGCTTTGTATCGACTTCACTTACTTGTTCTCTTCTTTCCGACCCCCAAAACGGTCCGCCAGCCAAAGTCCAAACACGGCGAACGCTGCGGAAATGAGCACTCCGTACATTTTGTACTCTACAACTTCCATCCCAAATAGGGTCTCAGTCCTGTCATAATTTGATAGCGGAAGCTGTGCAAGCGGCACGCTTTCATCTTCGATCAGGGTCTCCCCCGAAACCGTCTCAAAAGAAGGAGCCTCCGCCTCTGCGTCCTTTGTGACGCGGCTTGCTCCCAAAACGCCCTCGTCGGGAGCATAGATCCGAAGGGTCCCTGCACGGAGCTCTACGTTAGTAAACAGTTCCGTCACGTCATTTCCCCTGGGATCAAAGATCTTATAGCTTTCAACGACATTATTGCCGTCTTCATTTTCCATCGGATAGATAATGCTGCCTTTTGCGCAGGCTTTATAAGAATAACCGGAAGGCAGACCAAAACACACCACATTCACAGCATCGAGGAGCGGTTTCCCGTCATAGATCTTCTCCGCACTGGGTGCAATGAACACAATGTGCTGTGAATAAACGGTATTGCCGGAGTTGTCAGCCGCATATGCAGGAACAGCGCTAAAGCACATGCTGACAAGCATTACAACACCTAAAAGTATAGCACATTGCTTTATGAAATTGTGAAAAAAAGCACTCTTTCCGCGTCTTTTCACGATCGTTTCCCTTTCTATCACAGGCAGATACGCGCACTACGGGTAGGCATATCTTGCAAGTACATCATATCAGAGAAGATTTCCACTGTGTCTGCGAAATATGTAACGATTTCGTGCAGATTTGGTTCTTGACAAGCATCTAAAATTGTGCTTGTGCTTGCTTTTGCTGTGTATTAAACTGTATATGAAATCTTCGTCCGATATCATATCGGACATAAGTCGGGGAGACTTTACATGGAAAATCTGAAGATCGCGATTTGTGATGACGAAATGGCAGAATGCAGACTTCTGACCCATATGATCGAAAAGACCTATCCGGGACTCCATCCGGATTGTTTTCAGGACGGCGATGAGTTTTTACGTTCCTTTAAACCCGGTTCCTATGATCTGATCTTTATGGACATCCTCATGCCCGGTCTGGACGGTGTGTCCGTCACCGAAGGTCTCAGAGCAAAGGATCCGGCCGTACCCATCGCCTTTACCACCGGCAGCACCGATCACGCCATGGCGGGTTACAAGTACCACGTGATCCGCTATCTCGTAAAACCCTATCGTCCGGAAGATGTAAAGGAAGTTCTGGATCTGGCAGCCAGAGAAAAAGAAAACCGTCCGAAGCTGACTCTTCGGATCGGCGGCCGGGACATGAGCTTTGAATACGACAAGATCATCTACCTGGAGCAAAACTCCCACACCCTGTACTTAAACCTTGTTGGAGGCGCCACCCTCCAGCTCACCGGAAAGCTGGACGATGTGGAAGCAAAGCTTCCTCCGGAATTGTTCATGAGATGTCACAAGAGCTTTCTTGTAAATCTTCGGCAGGTAAAGTCCGTGGATAAGGATCTGAACGTGTTTGAAATGCAAAACGGAGAGTCCGTACACATCCGAAGAGAGAGCGTCCGGGAAGCCATTCAGAAAGTAAAAGAGCTTAGTTGAAGCTAAGCTCTTTTTTGTTGCTGATGCAATTGTTGTTCCTGTTCTTCGTCCATAACGAAAAGGAGTGCATCCACCACATCGGGATCGAACTGGGTCCCTTTATGTTCCATCAGATCCAGCCTTGCTTCCGCATAGGGTTTCATGCCGGCGTAAACTCTGGGGGATGTCATGGCATCGAAAGCATCTGCCACAGCAAGGATACGTGCCTCTAACGGGATCTCTTTCTCCCTTAAGCCGTCCGGATATCCTTTTCCGTCATATCTCTCATGGTGCCATCTGGCGCCGGTACAAAGCCCCGGCATTTCCGTAACGTTTCTTAAGATCTCATACCCGATAACAGGATGCCGCATAACGATATCCCGCTCTTCCTTCGTCAGCTCATCGGGTTTTGCAAGGATGTCATCTGGAATGATGATCTTCCCGATATCATGGGCAAGACCCATGGCATAGAGAACTCGCTGCTTCTCTTCCGGCATACCAAGCCGTTCGCCGATCTTAGCTGCATACTGCGCTACACGGGCGGAATGACCGGGGTTCATAACGTTCTTGGTGTCCACGGTGGCTGCCATGGCTGCCATGATCTGAACGCTGAGCTGAAGATCCATTCCTTTCCGTTTTCCGGTGGTTCCGGACTTTTCTTCGCCAGAAGCCTCCTCCGGGGTATTCCCCTCTTCTCCCACCTCTTTTTCCTGTTCTTCCAAACCGACAAGAAGCTGGTCTTCCAGTCGTTTTAAGTCTTCCAACAAGCCGTCGTGAGCAGCTTTTGCAGCATCGATCCGGCTGTCTTTTACCGCCATTTCCTGGGCTCTTGCCTTTT
>JAFUUM010000001.1 GCA_017477805.1 Lachnospiraceae bacterium | reverse complement strand
CCCTGGTGATGGGAGGCTTCTTTACGGCGGATATGCTGATGTACCGCCTTGCAGAGGGCAGCAGACACACCCTTCCCTTTATTTTCGTTTCCGTGCTCTGCTTTGGCTATCTGGCCTGCGGACATGAGTTTTTTGCCGGGAAAGAAGAAAACAGGCGTGGCCGCCTGCTGGTCCCCTATGTCGGGATCTCACTCCTGGCGGTGTTCCTGATCTATGAATTCTGGATCAAAGCCGATTTCCCGTATGAATACGGGATGCACTATGCTGAAGAAAGCCGGGTGTCGGAGATCGAAAACTTTGGAGAGCAGTGTGCCCGGGGAATGCAGCTTACCGAAGATGCGGCGGTTCCAAATTATGAGAATACCGTGATCTGGACCTTCCGGGATTCGAAAGATGGACAGCTCTTTTTGGTGGATTACGGTCCGCTGTATGAACTGCCCACGGGATTTGGGATCAACCTCTGCGATGAAGTTTATCTGGAAGAGCATTTTGAGGATCTAAAGAGCAGATACATCGCTGTGGGAGCAGCGGGAGACCTGGCGGAGAGGTGCGAAGAAAAGGGGTATCATCTCATCGCATCCACTTCTGAGGTGAAACTCTACGACCGTAAGTAAAGTAACGCCCGGTGGGGACACATCGGGAATAAGATAAAACGAACGAGGATAGAACATGAAACTTCTGAGCGTGATCGTTCCCTGTTTCAACGAAGAAGAAACGGTGGCGGATTTTTACGAAGAATTCATCAAGAATAAGGCTTTCTTTGACTCCAGGGATCTGGACTACGAAGTGATCTACGTGGATGACGGATCCAAGTATAAGACGAAGGATGAGATCCGGAAACTCCATGAGAGAGATGAGAAGGTCCATATGGTCTCATTCTCCCGGAACTTTGGTAAGGAAGCCGCCATGTACGCGGGCTTTCAGCATGCCAAGGGAGATTACGTGGTGACCATGGATGTGGATCTTCAGGATCCCCCGGCCCTTCTTCCCGAGATGTTTTCCTACATCGATCAGGGCTATGATTCCGTGGCCACGAGAAGGGTGACAAGAAAGGGAGAACCTCCCATCCGCTCCTTCTTTGCAAGACGGTTTTATCATCTGATCAACCGTATGTCCAAGACCGAGATCGTGGACGGTGCAAGGGATTACCGTCTGATGACAAGACCCATGGTGGATGCCATCCTTTCCATGAAGGAATATAACCGCTTTACCAAGGGCATCTACGGCTGGATCGGCTTTGAGACCAAATGGCTGGAATTTGAGAACGTGGAGCGCCAGAAGGGCGAGACCAAGTGGAGCTTCTGGAAACTGTTCCTTTACGCTCTGGATGGTATCGTTGCTTTTTCCACGGTGCCCCTTGGATTTGCTTCCGTGCTGGGCATCCTGTTTTGTATCGTGTCCTTTATCCTCATTGTTGCCATCGTCATCAAGACCCTGGTGCTGGGAGATCCCACTTCCGGCTGGCCTTCCATGGTGTGCATCATCTCCCTGATCAGCGGCGTGCAGCTTCTGTGCCTGGGGATCTTCGGACAGTATCTGTCCAAGACCTATCTGGAAGTAAAGGACAGACCCATCTACATCAGTAAGGAAGAGTTTTAATGATCAGTATCATTGTGCCTGTGCATAATGCGGAAAAGTATATCAGAGAAACGGTGGCTTCCGTAAAGGCCCAGACCTATACGGACTGGGAACTGATCCTTGTGGAGAACGGCTCTGCGGACGGTACCAAAGAGGTGCTGCGGGAGCTGGAAAATCAGGCCGGGATCGAAGCTGAGTCTGCCGGAATGAAGGATGCAGGCAGGATCCGGGTGATCTTCTCAGATACCACTTGTGCGGCGGATGCCCGAAACGAAGGCCTCCGGGCAGCTAACGGAAGATATATCGCTTTCGTGGATGCGGATGATATCTGGAAACCGGAAAAACTGCAACGCCAGATGGAGCATCTTCATAAGTGTCAGGAAGATGCAAAGACCGCAGGGAAAACGGGACCGGAGATCCCCGGGTTCTTCTTTTGCGGTTATGAATTCGGCGATGAAAATGCCGTTGGGACAGGCAAGATCGTCCGCGTACCGGAAATCCTGACTTACAAAGAAGCTCTTTCCAATACCACCATCTTTACCTCCACGGTACTGGTGGATACGGAAGTGATCTCCAAAGATCTTTTGAATATGCCCCGGATCAAGAGTGAGGATACCGCCACCTGGTGGAGGATCCTGCAAACGGGGGCAAAAGCCTACGGGTTGAATGAAAATCTTGTGACTTACAGACGGGCGGCAAACACCCTCTCGTCTAACAAAATAGAGGCTCTGAGACGGATCTGGAACCTGTATCGAAAGATCGGGAAATTGAACGTCTTTCAGAGCGCCTACTACTTCGTGGGCTGGGCTGTTCGGGCCACAAAACGAAGGCTTTAGGAAAGAAAAGGAAACAAACGTCAACGGAGGATCGTGATGACGGAACATCAACGGAAAAACCAAAGAAGAGAGTCCTTTAAGCGGCTGGTACAGTTGGGGCTTTCTCTTGTCAGTGTCATCCTGCAGCTTGCGGTATATTACCGGGTTTGGTACGGATATTTGAGATTTGAGGTCTGGGCTTATACGGGCCTGCGCTTCTGGAAAAACGGTAACATTCTGATGCTGGCCATCTATGCAGCACTGCTCCTGATGTTTACCGCCATGTACGGCGGTTTAAAGATCGGGTACTACCGAAATACGGAGATCATATTTTCCCAGGCCTTTGCCATGGTCTTTGTCAACGTCATCACGTTGTTGCAGATCTCGCTGATGATGCTCCATATCGTAAACATCACCTATTTTGGCATCATGATCGGTTACGATTTTGTGATCATCGTTGTCTGGACCCTGATCGCGGGACACATCTATTCCTATCTGTTCCCGCCCAAAAAGATGCTTCTGGTGTATGGGGACAGACCCTACGAGGATATTGTCACCAAGTTCAACAGCAGGAAAGAAAAGTTCCGGATCCGGAACACCATCAGCTACAGAGAAGGTCTGGAGAAGGTGTTTGATGAGTGCTCCGCAGGCTACGATGCAGTAGTGATCTGGGACCTTCCCACGGAAGATCGGAACAAGATCTTCAAATACTGTTACGGATCCTCCATCCGGGTCTACATCATGCCCAAGATCACGGATGTGCTCTTACAGGGCGCTGATCAGATGAATCTGTTTGATACTCCCATCATGCTGATCCGGGAATACCGGATGACGGTGGAAGAGAGATTTTTCAAACGGTTCTTCGACATCTTTTTCTCCCTGATCCTTATTGTTTTATCAAGCCCTTTTATGCTGCTGACCGCGCTTGCTGTGAAGCTTTACGATGGCGGCCCCGTGCTGTATAAGCAGATCCGCTGCACCCGGAACATGAAGGAATTTACCATTCTGAAATTCCGCAGCATGAGAGTGGATGCAGAGAAAGACGGTGTTGCCCGTCTTGCTTCCAAAGGGGATGACCGTATCACCCCTGTGGGGAAATTTATCCGGAAAGTCCGTCTGGATGAGCTGCCCCAGCTTTTTAACATTCTCTCCGGAGAGATGTCCTTTATCGGTCCGAGACCGGAGCGTCCCGAGATCATCAAGCAGTACATGGAACTGATGCCGGAATTTGAATTCCGCACCAAGGTAAAGGCGGGCCTTGCAGGCTACGCCCAGGTGTACGGCAAGTACAACACCACGCCTTACGATAAGTTGAAACTGGACCTTTACTACATCGAGAACTACAGCCTGTGGATGGATATGCGGCTGGCGCTTTTGACCTTAAAGATCCTGCTGACACCGGACAGCACGGAGGGAATCGACAGCACCCAGATCACGGCTATGAAGAAGGCGGATCAGGAGCTGGAAGAAAAGAGACGGCGCCTGGATCAGGAAAAGAATCGGAAGGAAAAAGACAATGAAGAGTAACAGCTTCGAATTGTTGCCATACAGACAGGAGCCCCTTGATACCAAGCTGGTGCTCCTGCTTATCCTGCGGAAGTGGTGGGTTTTCCTGCTCACTTCCGTTTTCGGCATTTTACTGGTGGGTGGAGGATATTACCTTCGCTATGTTGTCTTCGCTGGTCCTGCAAATTATGAGACCACCACGGACGTACGGATCGAATACGTGAAGCCTGCAGACGGCAGTAACGTGACTATCTTTAATCAGGTGACCTGGGGCCAGCTCATTCAGGACAATGTCTTTACGGATCCCATCTGTGAAGCCATGGAGGATGACAAGACCGGCAGTATCTGGAAGGATTACACCACGGGCTTGCATCTGACAAAGGAAGACATCAATGCCTGGGTGACGGGCACTCTTCTTTCCGATGAGCGCATCGTAACCGTAACGGTCAAGACTCCCTCCAAGGAGCTTACGGAAGAGATTTCCGCACAGCTGATGAAAGGCTTTTTGAACCTGGTTTCGGAAATGCCGGAACTTCGGGCAGCAAGCCTCATCGGCCAATCTACGGCAGCAACGGAATCATTCCGGGACGTACGGGTCCTTCGGGCCTGCATCCTCGGTCTGGTCCTATTTGATCTGGCGGCTGCTCTTATCATCTGGCTTCTCATCGTGTCGGATGATTCCGTGTACGTTCCCGTTACTTTTGAAAGAAGATACGGGATCCCCATGCTGGGGGGCGGCCATAATCCCAGCTTTGATGCGCTGACAAAACAGCTCCTTGGAGACGAGATCACGGTGCTCTTTATGGGTGGTTCGCCCATGGACGCGGAGGGGCTACAGAAACGTATCAATGCATCGGATGCAACGGTGGTGGACATGATCACCGTTGGAAAAGACCGGGATAAGGAACTGTGCACCCGGCTTCGGGAAGCAAAGAACCTCCTGCTTGCGGTTCCCTCGGGGGCTCATAACGGAAAGCAGATCGAGGAGATCCTTTCCCTGTGTGAAAAGTCCGGAGCGGAGATCAAGGCAGCGGTGCTGCACCCCGCGGATGAAAAACTCCTGGATACCTATCTTGGATTAAATAAGGTCATCGCATCGGAAAAACGTAAGAAGAAATAAGAGAGACAGAATTCGAAGATATGGAGATCAGTATCAGCGTTTACCTCGTGCTGACGGTACTGGTGACGGCCTTGGGGATGTTGGTTCTCCGAAATGAGACCGTCATCGGAAACGGCAGAGGGGAAGCCTTACAACTGCATAGTGAGAAGCGATTGCTGATGCTCCCCGGGATCACCAGGCAGCAGGCCTGGAATAAGGGACTGATCATCATGGTCTTCATTCTCCTGTTCGGAGTTTCTGCCTGCCGCATCGCAGTGGGAAATGATTACTGGGTTTACCGGGCGGATTTTCTGCTTATCGAGCAGAACCGTCATGTGGCGTTTGAACCCGGCTTTATCTTTGTTGTCAAGGTGCTCCAGGCGATCCTGAACCACGATCAGTATCTGCCCATCTTTGCGTTCTTTGCCTTCTTTACGGTGCTGTTTTTTGTCAGAGCGCTGGAAGATCAGAGCGAATGGTTCGGGTACTCGGTATTTCTCCTCATGACGGCGGGGTATTACTTCTCCAGCCTGAATTCCGTACGGTATTATCTGGTCCTGGCCATTGCATTATACAGCATGAAATATGTGCTGGACGGAAGGTATGTTCATTTTATCCTGCTGATCTGCGTGGCAGCGTTGTTCCACAAGTCGGTACTTGTGGTGATCCCCCTGTACCTTCTTGCAAACGTGAAGTGGAAACGGATCCATCTGATCCTTCCCGTGATCTTTTGCATCAGCCTTGTGGCACTTCCCGGTGTGTACCGGCGGATCATCTTTACCTTTTATCCTTATTACGAAGGCTCCATGTTTGATACCGGGGCAACATCCCTGACCAACATCGCCAAGGGCGTTGCAGTATTGATCATGGGATTGATCTACTATCGGAGTGTGATCGATCCCGTTGCAGCGGCCGGTGGGCAGAGGATGGAAGCAGAGGAGAAGGCATCCGCAAGACTCCGGTTCTACTTCAACTGCAATTTCTTTGCTCTGCTCCTTTACGTGTTTGCATCCTTTATCCCGGAGATCAGCCGTATCGGGTACTATCTGAACATTACCCACATTTTGTTTTTGCCGGCCCTCCTTACGAGGATCAGGGACAAAAGACAGCGGATCTTCTGGACAGCCGCCATTACGCTGGCATTCCTTGCTTACTTTGCACTGTTCTTACGAAGCGCCTACAGCATTGATATCCGGATCCTGCCCTATCGAAATTGGATCTTCCAATGACGAAACCAAACTGTGACAAAGTCGAGTGATGCGATCGTGCTTGCACGAAGAGCGAAACTCTCGCAACTCGTTTGGGTTTTAGAAAGGAAATTGGTAACATGTCGCGAGTCGAACTCTTAATCTCAGTCCTGGAACAACCGAATATCGAACAGCTCCTGTACCGGATGGAAGTCAATTCCGATGCGGTGATCACCAATCAGGCGGATCGGGAGGACAAAGAGATCCTGGAGTTCCGGGGGCATCGGGTGGTGTCCGTTACATCGCCGGAACGTGGTGTGGGGAAGTCCCGGAACAGATGTCTTGAAGAGTCCCGGGCAGAGATCGTCCTTTTTGCGGATCAGGATATGATCTACGAGACCGGGTATGCGAGCACCATTGAGAAAGAGTTTGATGCTCACCCGGAAGCGGATATGATCCTCTTTAACGTGGATGTTGCGGAGGATCGCCGGACCTTCCATAACGAAGCGTGGAAACGTGTCAAATGGTATAACTGCGGGCGCTACGGTGCTGTGACCTTTGCCATCCGACGGGAAAAGCTGCTTTCAACGGGAGTGAGATACTCTCTTTTATTTGGAGGCGGAGCGAAGTACCTGGCAGGAGAAGACAGCCTGTTTTTAAAAGATCTTATGGATGCGGGGATCAAGGTTTATGCGTCCCCTGTGACAATAGGAAGAGAGGCTGCCGGAGAATCCACCTGGTTTAGAGGCTATGATGAGCGCTTTTTCCATGACCGGGGCGTGCTTTATCACTTCCTTTACGGGAAAATGGCAACAGCCTGGTCTTTGCGTTTTTTACTGGCTCATAAAGCCAAACTTTGTAAAGACATTCCTGTAGGGAAGGCTTTCGGATTCATGAGAGCCGGGATCCGGGAGGGGAGATCAACCCGGAACTAAGAAACAAAATAAAAAGGGGAAAACGACGAAACGTCGAAAGGTATTATGCGGATTTTATGGCTGTGCAACATCATGTTGCCGGAAATTGCAAATCAATTAAGTTTGGAAGCCAGCAGAAAAGAGGGCTGGCTCACCGGTCTCTTTGACCGTCTGATGAGGTCACAGGAAGATGCGGAAACGGCAGGGAAAGAGCCGAAGATCGAGCTTGGCGTATGCTTTCCCGCGACCGAAGCCTTTGGGAAATATACCGGGGAGATGGAGCGGGAGCAGGGGGGCAAGTTCAAAGCCTATGGCTTTACGGAAAAACTGCTGAAAGCTGAAAAGTACGACCCCAAGATGGAGAAGCGCTTTGAGGAGATCCTGGAGGATTTTGATCCGGATGTGATCCATGTTTTCGGCACGGAGTACCCGCATGTACGGGCGATGCTGACCGCCGCAAAAAACATGGGGAAAGGAAGCAGAGTGGCTTTAAATCTCCAGGGAATCTGTACGGAGATTGCCAAAGCCTATCGGGCGGATCTGCCGGATAAAGTCTGGAAACGGAAAACTTTCCGGGATGTTATGAAGTGTGACAGTCTCCCGAAGCAGCAGAGAAAGATGGAGATCCGGGGAGATGCGGAGCGGATTGCCATCCGAAAGACCGCTCATGTTATCGGCCGGACCGCCTTTGACAAAAACTGGGTCCAGATCCAGAACCCCAATGTAAAGTACCACGTCTTAAACGAAACTTTGAGGCCTGTTTTCTACGATGGCAGCAGGTGGAGTGCAGAAACCTGCGTACCCCACAGGATCTTTATGAGCCAGGGGGACTATCCTTTAAAGGGGCTTCATTTTGTGCTGGAGGCGCTGCCGAAGGTGCTGGAGAAATACCCGGACACTGTGCTCTACGTTGCGGGAAACAGCATTATCAAATCTTCCCTTGCAAAGGGACCCAGCCGGGTGACGGGAAAACTGAAACTGGAGTCCTACGGCGTTTACATCCGGGATCTGATCAAGAGCCATAAGTTGAAGGATCACGTGGTGTTCCTTGGAAGCATTGATGCAGAAGAGATGAAGAAGCAGTACCTGCAGGCAAATGTGTATGTTTGTGCTTCCACCAATGAAAACTCTCCCAATTCCGTGGGAGAAGCAATGATCCTGGGAACCCCGGCGGTGTGCAGCCGCGTGGGCGGTATTTCCACCCTCTTTGCGGAAAATGCTGACGGCGTGATGTTCGTTCCGGAGGATATCGAAGGCCTTGCGGGGGCCATCTGCCATGTGTTTGCAGGGGGCGTTGCAGTGGAGATGCAGACAGCCCATGCCAGAGCCCATGCGTTATCCACCCATGATCCGGAGGCAAATTACAGGGCGTTATTGAAGATCTATGATGACATTAACCTTTGTATCTAACTACATAAATCATCACCAGAAACCCATGTCGGACCGGCTCTATGAGCGCCTGGGGAAAGACTATACTTTCATCCAGACCGAAGATGTTGCGGCAGAGCGGCTGAACATGGGCTGGGAAGATCTGGCGGCCTCTGTTCCCTACGTCAAAAAGTACAGCGAGGATCCGGAGGGCTGTAAGGAACTGATCGCAAACAGTGACGTTGTGATCTTTGGCGGGCAGGACGATGAAAGCTTTATCGAGCCCAGACTTCTTTTGAAAAAGCCAGTTCTGCGTTACAGTGAGAGGATCTATAAGACCGGACAGTGGAAAGCCATCTCTCCCAGAGGCTTAAAGAAAAAGTACCATGACCACATACGTTATCGGAAAGATCCGGTTTATCTTCTCTGTGCAGGAGCTTATGTGGCCTCTGATTTTGCACTGATCCACGCATATCCCGGCAAGATGATCAAGTGGGGCTATTTCCCTGAGATCAAGGAGCAGGATGTGGATGCGCTGATGCAGGGGAAAAAGAGCCAAAAGGGCGTTATGGAAATCCTCTGGGCAGGCCGGATGATCGACTGGAAGCATCCGGAGATAGCCATTGAAGCAGCAAAGTACCTCCTTAGTCAGGGCGTAACGGACTTCCACCTTACCATGGTGGGCGGAGGCGAACTGGAAGAAGCGTTAAAGGCCATGGTGTGCGACCCGCTGAAGGCTCATATTGATTTTGCGGGCTTTCAATCCCCGGAAGAAGTGCGGACCTATATGGAAAGCGCAGATATTTATCTCTTTACCAGCGACAGGCAGGAAGGCTGGGGCGCGGTCTTAAACGAAGCCATGAACAGCGGATGCGCCGTGCTGGCAAGCCATGAGATCGGAGCAACCCCCTATCTTGTAAAAGATGGGGAGAATGGGATCGTCTTTAAGAGCCGGGATCAGAAGGACTTAAACAGACGGCTCTATGAGTTGATGCAAAAGGGTGATTCCGAATCACTGGGCCGGGCGGCGTATCAGACGGTCCATGAACTGTGGAATCCCGGGGTGGCTGCAGAGCGCCTTATAAAGATCTGCGAAGAGTTAAAAGAGGGCCGGGTACAGACCCGATTCGAAGAAGGCCCCGGAAGCAGGGCGGAAGTGTACTCGCCGAGAAGGTACTGGTGTAAGATCCGCTGATCCTGTGGATCAAGATAATCTGAATGAACAAATTAAAGAAATAATTGAGGAACCTATGGAAAACAGCCATGCCTCACAATCGAATACAGATCTGATCAGTGTCATTGTGCCGGTCTACAACATCAAGGATTACCTCCGCCGATGCGTGGAGTCCATCTTAAGGCAGACTTACGAAAACATTGAAGTTCTCCTTGTAGATGATGGGTCAACGGACGGTTCCGGAGAACTATGCGATGAACTGGCAGCAGGCGATCCGAGGGTACGTGTCTTTCACAAGGAAAACGGAGGATCTTCCGCAGCACGTAACCTGGCTATCGAAAATGCAAAGGGAACCTATCTGGGCTTTGTGGATAGCGATGATCATATCGCTCCCGATATGTACGAGAAGTTACATAAGGCTCTAACAGGAAGCAATATCCGCCTGGCTCAGATCGCACGGGACGAGATCGCGGAAGACGGCACCATCCTTCCGGATATCTGTATTCCGCCGGAGAAGCCCACAACCTATACCGCAGAAGAATTCCTGAAGGAAATGCTCCTTCATAAGGGGGATGCCTCCATGTGCACCAAACTGATCCACAGGGATCTGCTGGGAGATCATCGCTTCCCGGAGGGAAAGCTGAATGAGGACTTCAGAGTGTTGGTGGAGATCCTAAGTGAATTCGATACGGCACCGACGGTCGGGAAGGCGGAAACAACGGAGGATACGACTCCGGCCCTCATTTGCCTCCCGTACCGCGGCTACCATGTATTCTATAAATCCGGCAGCAACTCCCGGACCGTAAAGACCAGGTTTTCCAGAGTCTTCTATGACTGCGTGGAAAATGCGGATCTGTGCCAAAAACTGGCGGTGGAAAAATACCCGGATCTTGTACCGGTTGCTCTGCGTTTTGGACTTTTCCAGCGTCTGGAGTACCTGCTCCATATCCCGGTCAGACAGATGACAAAGGACAATGTTCAGTATCAGGAAGTAAAAGACTTTGTGAAGCGGCATAAAAAGGATATTGATAGGGTTCCCGGGCTTTCAAAAAAGAACAGGACCTATCTGAAGATCTTTGCCACATTAGACCCTCATTTTGTTCGCTGGGTCCATGCAAAACTCAAGGGTTTTGAAATCTGAAAACAATTATAAAAGTTTGATAAAGTACTACTATATGACCAAATATTTAGTATACTAAACTTGTCGCCATATAAATGATAAAACAATATTGCGGGAGGACAAAAATATGGGTAACAATAAATATGCAGGAACACAGACGGAAAAGAACCTGATGGCAGCCTTTGCGGGAGAGTCTCAGGCACGCAATAAGTACACTTACTTTGCATCCAAGGCAAAGAAAGAGGGTTTTGAGCAGATCGCAGGTCTGTTCTTAAAGACAGCTGATAATGAGAAAGAGCATGCAAAGATGTGGTACAAAGAGCTTTACGGCATCGGCAGCACCGCAGAGAACCTGGCTGATGCAGCTGAGGGCGAGAACTACGAGTGGACCGATATGTACGCAGGTTTTGCAGAGACCGCTGAAAAGGAAGGCTTCCCTGAACTGGCAGCAAAGTTTCGCGGCGTAGCAGCCATCGAGAAGGCTCACGAGGAGAGATATCGTGCACTGCTTCATAACGTGGAAGCGCAGGAAGTCTTTAAAAAGAGCGAAGTAAAGGTTTGGGAGTGCAGAAACTGCGGTCATATCGTTGTGGGCACCGAAGCTCCGGAAGTATGCCCTGTCTGCAACCATCCTCAGGCTTATTTCGAAGTTCACGAAGCAAATTATTAAAACCTACCGGCAATGTCCGGATGGCAGATATAGGGTTTTCGAAAATGCGTAAGGAGGGGCAAAGCCTCTCAGAAAGGGGTTATGGGTTATGAAATTCTATAAGTGTGAACATTGCGGAAATATCATTACCAAACTGCACGACTCCAAAGTGCCGGTAGTTTGCTGCGGCGAACCTATGAAAGAACTGGTTCCCGGTGCTACCGACGGTGCCCATGAGAAACATGTACCGGCAGTTACCGTAGAAGGAAACGTTGTAAAGGTGCAGATCGGCGAAACCCAGCATCCTATGGTGGAAGCACACTACATCGAGTTCATCGTTCTCGAAACGGAGACCGGTGCCCAGATTAAGTACTTAAAGCCCGAAGAAGCTCCCAAGGCTGAGTTCGTACTGGCAGCAGGCGAGAAGCCTGTAGCTGTTTACGAGTACTGCAACCTCCACGGACTGTGGGTTAAAGAACTGTAAGCTTTGGAAGAACATAAAGTGATCAGAAGAACCCGAACGGGGTAACCCGTTCGGGTTCTTTCCTTTCAAGAAAGGAAGCCGGAGGCTTCCGCCTCCGCCCTTGAAAAAACTGCGCTGTCGCGCAGAGACAGCTTGTCAACCAATTTGCGCTGTGGTATGATGTACCCATCTTCCATTCAAAAGGAGCAGTCGCTCCATTCTGCCTACTCGGCAGAGAATATCCACTTGTAACTGAAAACTGAAGAAGCTATCATGAAAGGAGAAACGAATGAATGAACAAGTAAATAGGAAATACAAGGATCGGCTGTTCTCGTTTATTTTTGGCCGAGAGGAAAACAAGCCATGGACATTGTCCCTTTATAATGCTTTGAACGGGACAGATTACACAAATGCAGACGAAATCGAAATCAATACGATCGAAAATGTGTTGTACATGGGCATGAAGAATGATGTGTCGTTTTTATTCAACACGACGATCAATCTGTATGAGCAGCAGAGCACATATAATCCGAATATGCCTATTCGCCAGCTGATGTACCTGAGTCGGCTTTACGAAAAACATATAATGGATACTGATCAAGATTTATATGGTCAGAAACTGATCCGGCTCCCGCTTCCACGATTGATTACGTTTTATAATGGTGCAGACGATATCGAAGATCAGGAATTGAAACTCAGTTCCTCGTTTGATAAAGCAATAGACGCGGGCAAATCCGATGTTGAAGTTACAGTACATTTGATAAATATCAAACCGGAGGACAATAAAGAGCTCTTAAGGGATTGTAAACCCTTGAAAGAATACTCCTGGTTGATTGATGCCATTAGGAAAAACAAGAAGACCATGAGAATAGGAGCCGCTGTAGACAGGTCCCTGGAAGAAATGCCGGAAGAATTTGAAATACGAAAGTTTCTCATGAATAATCGTGAGGAGGTGAAAGGAATGCTATTAACCGAATACGATGAAGCAAAACACTTTCAGAAGATCAAAGAGGAGGGCCGCGAGGAAGGCCGCGAGGAAGGCCGTCTTACTACCTTAATTGACTTGGTTCAATCCGGTGACCTCTCCATGGAGAAGGCTGCCCAAAAACTGGGCATTCCGGTAAGTGAATTCGAAAAGATCCTTCAGGAAAAATAGAAAAATATAAACGAATTTCAAATTATAACTTGTCAACCAATTTTGTTCATGCTATGATGTACCCATCTTCCATTCAAAAAGGAGCAGTCGCTCCGTTCTGCCTACTCGGCAGAGATTTCCACGCTGTTTTTGACCGGGAGAATAGTAAGCCATATTTTTATCGTGTACGGTGCGAGAGGAAGCGCACACTCACATATATTGATAAGAACCTGCACTTGCCTACTTCTGCAATTCGGCAGAGATCGTCTGCTGCAACAGGCATATCCGTGCAGGTTCTTTCTTTATGTGCATAAATAGAGTAAAATAAAGGGATGGCGGGGTACGCCGAAAAAAGAAAAAGTAGGACGAAAATATGAAGATCGCAATCGCAGGAACCGGATATGTGGGACTGTCTTTAGCAGTCCTGTTATCACAGCATCATGACGTAACGGCAGTAGACGTGATCCCTGAAAAAGTGGATCTCTTGAACAGCTGGAAATCCCCAATCCGGGATGAATATATCGAAAAATACCTGGCGGAGCATGAAACCCGGGGACTGAAGTTAAAGGCGACTCTGGACGGGGCAGCAGCCTACGCGGACGCGGATTTCGTCGTTATCGCGGCACCGACCAACTATGATCCACAGAAAAACTACTTCGATACTTCTGCGGTGGAAGCTGTCATCGAGCTGGTTTTAAAAAGCTCCGACAAAGCTACCATGGTGATCAAATCCACCATTCCCGTTGGCTATACCGAGAGCGTACAGGCAAAGTACGGCACCGACCGTATCCTCTTCAGCCCGGAGTTCCTTCGCGAATCCAAGGCTCTGTATGATAACCTCTACCCCAGCCGTATCATCGTGGGCTGTTCTGAACCCCAGAAAACAAAAGCCGAAGTTTTTGCATCTATGCTTTTGGAGGGGGCGGAGAAAAAGGACGTGGAGACCCTGATCATGGGGACCACCGAAGCAGAGGCCGTCAAACTCTTTGCCAACACCTACCTTGCTCTCCGGGTGTCTTACTTCAACGAACTGGACACCTACGCGGAGATGAAAGGCCTGGATACCGCAAAGATCATCAAAGGCGTCAGCCTTGACCCCAGAGTGGGAGACTTTTACAATAACCCCTCCTTCGGCTATGGCGGATATTGCCTGCCTAAGGATACCAAACAGCTCCTGGCCAATTATGACCACGTGCCCCAGAACATGATGACCGCCATCGTTGAGAGCAACCGCACCCGTAAGGATTTCATCGCCGACAGAGTGCTTAAGATGGCCGGTTATTACGATTACTACAGCCGCGGAGATTACAGCGCTGCGGAAGAAAAGAACTGTGTCGTTGGCGTTTACCGCCTGACCATGAAGAGCAATAGCGACAATTTCCGACAGAGCAGCATTCAGGGCGTGATGAAGCGCATCAAAGCAAAGGGCGCTACGGTCATCGTCTACGAGCCCACGCTGGAAGACGGCAGTACCTTCTTTGGCTCCAAGGTCGTCAATGACTTAGAAGAATTTAAACGCCAGTCCCAGGCCATCATCGCCAACCGGTATGATTCCTGCCTGGATGACGTGGAAGAGAAGGTCTACACACGAGACCTCTTCCGCAGAGATTAAGCAGAACAATAACACGAAGAGTGGAGAGTTTTCATGTCCGTTCGGAAAGCAACAAAACACATTTTACTATACAGAAGATTATTCCTGATCACCTACGATATTGTCGCCGTGGTACTGTCCGGGATTTTGGCCATCCTGGCAAGGTTTGATTTCACCATGTCTCCGGTGACAAGATCATACATGGATCCCATGTGGGAAACCATGTTCTTTCTCGTGCCGGTGATGATCATTGTTTTCTTCTGCCTGAGGCTATACAGCAGTCTTTGGGAGTACGCTTCCGTAACGGAACTGCAGAATTCCGTCGTTGCCTGTTTTTTGGTAACGTTGGCACAGTTTATCGGGGCAAAACTCCTTGGACTGGTGATCCCGAGAAGCTGCTATGTCTTTTTCTTTATGTTCTTTACCGCCTTCACCGGAGCCAGCCGCTTTGCATACCGGTTCTTTCGGAATCTAAAGAAAAAGCATATGAACGCCAAGATCGGCCAGAATGTCATGATCGTAGGCGCCGGTGAGGCCGGCAACAACCTGGTCCGTGAGATCAAAAACAGCAACTACGTCCGCATGAACGTTAAGTGCGTGGTGGACGATGACCCCAACAAACAGGGGCGCTTTGTACAGGGCGTCAAGGTGGAAGGCAAGCGGGAGAACATCCCCGAACTTGCCCAGAAGTATGACATCGATGTGATCATCATCTCCATTCCGTCCGCACCAAAGACCGTGATCCGGGACATCATCAACATCTGTCAGGAGACAAAATGCCGTCTGCAGACCCTGCCGGGTATGTACCAGCTGGTGAATGAAGATGTGTCCATCAACAGCCTGCGTGATGTCGACGTGGAAGACCTCCTCGGAAGAGAACCCGTGCGGGTCAATACCGATTCCATCGCAGCCTACGTTCAGGGTCAGGTGGTCCTTGTTACCGGCGGTGGCGGCTCCATCGGAAGCGAGCTTTGCAGACAGATCGCAGCCCATAAGCCCAAACAGCTGATCATCGTTGACATCTACGAGAATAATGCCTATGAGATCCAGCAGGAACTGATCCACGAATATCCACATTTGAACCTAGTGGTGCTCATCGCCTCCGTGCGAAACACCAACCGTATCAACGATATTTTCAAGACCTATCATCCGGACATCGTTTACCATGCAGCGGCCCATAAACACGTGCCCCTCATGGAAGTCAGCCCCAACGAGGCTATCAAGAATAACGTCTTTGGTACCTTAAAGACCGCAAGGGCAGCGGGAGAAAACGGATGCAAACGCTTTGTCATGATTTCCACGGATAAGGCCGTAAACCCCACTAATATCATGGGGGCCAGCAAGCGGATCTGCGAGATGATCATCCAAAGCTGCAATAAAGAATATGACACGGAATTCGTCGCTGTCCGTTTCGGAAACGTGCTGGGCAGTAATGGCTCCGTGATACCCCTTTTCAAAAAGCAGATCGAGCAGGGAGGCCCCGTTACCGTGACCCATCCCGACATCATCCGCTACTTTATGACCATCCCCGAGGCAGTATCGTTAGTGCTGCAGGCGGGTGCCTACGCTAAGGGCGGCGAGATCTTCGTCCTCGATATGGGAGAGCCGGTCAAGATCTACGATCTTGCCTGCAACCTCATCAAGCTCTCCGGTTATACGCCAAATGAGGACATCATGATCACCTTCACCGGTCTTCGGCCCGGCGAGAAACTCTATGAAGAGATGCTCATGGAGGAAGAGGGACTGCAGGATACGGATAACCACATGATCCACATCGGTAAGCCCATCGAGATGGATGAGGATGAGTTCTTCGAAAAACTGGCGGACCTTGCAAAGTCTGTAAATGCCGAGTCCGATGAGGTCAGACGGCTGGTACAGGAGATCGTTCCTACGTATCATCCGGAGGAGAACGTTAAGAAAGATTGATGAAATGAAACGATTTTTGAAATGGATATGGTTCATCCTTCTAAGTGGTGCCCTGCTCCTTTTTCTCACGGAACGCTGGCTGATCACCTCCTGGGGGAGTCTTGGTGCCGACGAAATCATCTATCATATTAAAGCTCCGCTTACGGGCACAAATACAGAGATTATATGGAAACTGATCTTGCAGTTTCTCTTGCCCGGTGTGTTGATCTTTGCTTGCTTTGTGATCTTATATGCAGTCACACGCAAATTATGGCTCAAGAGGGGCCTCATGGTGCTGTCGGCAGCCTGCTTTGCGGGAATGCTGATCTTCATCGTGTGGGATCTGCAGGTTAAGACCAAACTGCCGGACACGGTAGTCTATGAAATACTCGGGATTGGACAGAGCGGGGATGACTTCTTTGAAGAAGAATATGTGGACGCCGGCCAATTGGAGCTGAGGTTTCCGGATAAGAAACGAAACCTGATCTATATCTTTCTGGAGTCTGCGGAGATCACTTTTGCAGACGAAGAAAATGGCGGCGCATTTGAGCAGAGTTGCATTCCAAACCTGACCCGGATCGCTGAAGCAAACGAAGATTTTTCCGGGAGTGAGAACAGCCTGAATGGGGCTTTTTCACTGGCGGGAACGGATTGGACGATGGGAGCGATGTTTGCCCAGAGTTCCGGAATGCCTCTTAAGCTGCCTCTTCGTGCGGATTTTGAAGCCGGTGCGGCAATGTTTCCCGAACTGACTACATTGGGAGACATTTTGGAAAAAGAGGGCTATCAGCGGACCCTGCTCCTTGGGAGCAATGCGGAGTTCGGCGGTCGCGAAGGGTATTATCTTGGTCACGGCAACTACGAAATCCATGACTATGATTGGGCCATCGAAACGGGCCGTCTTCCGGAAGGCTATGACGTTTGGTGGGGATATGAGGATGAGGTGCTGTTTGACTTCGCAAAATCCGACCTCGCTACAATGCAGGAACCTTTCTGCTATACCCTCCTGACAGCGGATACCCATTTTGACGACGGTTATTATTGCAGACTCTGCCGGGACGAATTTGAAGGAAACCAATACGCCAACGTATACGCCTGCATGGACAGGCAGGTCACAGAGTTTCTGGAATGGCTGAAAGAACAGCCCTTTTACGATAATACGACTATTGTTGTGTGCGGAGATCATCCGACCATGGATGCGGACTTTTGCAATCACGTTTCGTCCGATTATCTGCGACGGACATACTGCACCATCATTAACAGTGCGGTAACTCCTTCGGATCCGGGTAAGAAACGGATCTACTCCACCATCGATCTTTTCCCTACGACCCTTGCGGCTATGGGTATTCAGATTCCCGGAAATAAATTGGGAGTAGGCGTTAATCTCTATTCCGATGAGCAAACGATCTTAGAACGTTACGGGATAGAGGAAGCCAAAACTATTTTCGAAAAACCCTCCACTTTTATGGTCACTTTATCCGGAGAAGACAATGAGGATATCATCAATGGAATGGATATCACCGGATCGTGGCTGATAAATGAGGAAGAGGGGACGCTGACCATTTTTGTTTCCGGATTTGTCGGATTGGATCCGAGTTATATCGAGAACTTCTATGCGGAGGTTACGGATTCAAGGACCGGAGAAACAATGACAGTTTCGCTTATTATCCCTGACAATCCCAATCCCTGGTTCGCGTGGGCAAAACCAGGGTATTCACCGGAAGAATCGGATTATCTGACGGTTGTTGCCTACATCAAACTGTATGATAAGGAACTAAAAGAAGTATGCAGAATAACACCGTGACGAAGGCAGGTCTTTATCAAACTGTCATCAAACGTATATTGGATGTGGTCTTATCCGCACTGGGGTTGATAATTCTCTCCCCGGTGTTCCTCATCCTGTGCATCGCCGTCTTCGCAGACGATCCGGGGCCCATCTTTTTTGCCCAAAAGCGGGTGGGAAAGGGAAAAGAACACTTTATGCTCCATAAATTCCGCAGCATGAAGATGTCCACCCCCCACGATATGCCGACGCATATGCTGAAGAACCCGGAGCAGTACATCACAAGAGTAGGAGCATTCCTTCGAAAAAGTTCTCTGGATGAACTGCCCCAGATCTGGGATATCTTCCGTGGAAAGATGAGCATCATCGGCCCCAGACCTGCTCTTTGGAACCAGTACGACCTCATTGCCGAGCGGGACAAATACGGTGCCAACGACGTTATGCCGGGGCTTACCGGCTGGGCCCAGATCAACGGTAGGGACGAATTGGAGATCCCGGTGAAAGCAAAGCTGGATGGAGAGTACGTAAAAAAGTGCAGTTTCGGCTTTGACCTCATCTGCTTTGTGGGCACCATCGGAAGCGTGTTTTCCAGCAAAGGTGTTGTCGAGGGCGGCACCGGCGAGATGAAACGCAAAAATGAGGAACAGGATAAGAAATAGGAAAAGAGAAGAGAAATGAAAAAGGTTATCGTTACCGGACTGACCAGCTACATCGGCAATTCTTTTGAAGAATGGATCAAGATCCAAAATGAAAATGCCCCTGAAGAAGAGAAGATCGAAGTCACCAAGCTCTCTCTTCGGAATGCCGCCTGGCAGAAAGAAGACTGGAGCGGATATGACGCCATCCTTCACGTGGCGGGGCTTGCCCATGTGGATGTTCGGGAAACAGACGAAGCAACCAGACAAAAATACATGAAAATCAACCGGGATCTCACCATCGCCGCGGCAGATAAAGCACGCCGGGATGGGGTATCCCAGTTTATTTATATGAGTTCCATCATCGTCTACGGTGACAGTTCCGCTGTGGGACAGGAGAAGATCATCACGCGGGACACCAAGCCCGAGCCCGGCAGCTTTTATGGGGACAGTAAGCTTCAGGCAGAACTGGGGATCAAGCCGCTTGAAACCGATGATTTCCACATCTCCATCATCCGGACCCCCATGGTCTTTGGCGAAGGCTCCAAAGGAAACTTCCCGAGACTGGCAGACCTGGTGAGAAAGACCCCGTTTTTCCCCAAGGTGGAAAATAAGCGGAGCATGATCTATATCTACAACTTGACGGAACTCATCAGGCAGCTGATCCTTACGGACCGGTCGGGAACGTTCTATCCCCAGAACAAGGAACTTTTATCCACCTGTGAGCTGATCAAACTTATCGCGGATGCCTATGGCAAAAAGGTGCATTTTGCGGGCGGTATGAAGGGACTATTAAAGTTGGGATCCAAGGTGTCCGGTTCCGTGAATAAACTATTCGGATCATTGGCTTACGAGGAAGACATGTCCCTTTGCGGCATCGATTACCGCGTATTCTCCGCAGAGGATGCGGTGCGCAGATCGGTGGGAAGTAAATGAGCGCGCAAACAGCCGAAAACGGAACCAAACAAGTGAGCAAAGCGCCGGTTACCATCTCTGTTATCACCCCCACCTTCAATAGTGCGAAGACTTTCCGGAAAACCATCGAATCCGTTTTAAACCAGACGAAGGCACCTTGCGAGTACATCGTTGTCGATGGGGCATCCACGGATGATACCCTGCAGATCCTGGAGGAATACCGGGAGGCGTTCGAGAACAAGGGAATCGACCTTCGGATCCTGTCGGAAAAGGACAACGGGATCTACGATGCCATGAATAAAGGTGCCCAGATGGCAAAAGGGGACGTGGTCGGTATCATCAATTCCGATGACTGGTATGAGACCATCGCCCTTGAAAAAGTGGCGGAAACCTATGAAAAAGAGCACTTTGATCTCTTTTATGCAGACCTGCGGATCTGGACGGAAAGCCCCGAGGGCGAGTTAAAGGAAAAGCTCATCAAGCACTCCAGCCTCCGGACTCCCGTGGTGTCCAGAGACTGGAACCATCCCACCACCTTCCTGACAAAGGAAATGTACGGGATCTACCGGTACAAGTGCGAAAGTCTTCACGATGACTGGGAACTGGTCCTCCGGATGCGGAAAGACGGCCGAAAAGTCAGCGTTTTAAACGAAGTCCTGGCTAACTTCCGGATGAACGGGGTCAGCCATGAAAAAGGCCTCGGCAAGGCCATCAGCCGCGGCAAAGCCCGCTACAAAGCATACGTCGATAACGGCTACAGCAAGTTTTATTTCTTTGAATGCATTGCCATCGAACTGGCGAAATGGATCGCGGGATAGAAGCGGAGCGCAAAAGCATATTTGAAAGGTAAAATATGGAAAATCTTGGATTGCTAATCAATGAACTGCGCAAATTGAAGAATGAAGCTGCTTGGGTGGAGTTTAAACATGATAATTATGATCCACAGATGATAGGGGAAGATATTAGCGCGTTGGCGAATAGTGCAACGTTGTGCGAAAAGAACTGTGCATACATGATTTGGGGAATTGATGATGCTACCCATGAAATAGTTGGAACTGATTATGACCTCCAGTCCCTCAAAAAAGGTGATCAGGAATTAGAAAACTGGCTTCGCTCCTTATTGTCCAATAATGCTGATTTTTCATATGAGCCGATTAATATGCCGGAAGGACGGGTTGGGGTTCTTATAATTCAAAAAGCATTGAATATGCCTGTTTCATTCAAAAAAGCTGATTATATAAGAGTCGGAAGTTATACCAAAAAGCTAAATGAGTTCCCTGCGCTTCAAAGCCAATTGTGGGATAGACTTCGAAATGAAAGATTTGAAGAAAGATATGCTAAATATGATTTACAACGTGAAGAGGCACTAGACTATTTAGAAATTGGCAGTTATTTTGAATTGATGGGGATTAGACAACCTATTGATCCAGAAGGTGTTCTGCATTATTTGATAGAAGAAAACTGCGTTGTTAAACAGGATAATGGGTTGTATGCGATAACTAATCTTGGTGCAATTCTATTCGCTAAGAAATTAACTGACTTTGACAGACTTGCAAGAAAAGCTATTAGAGTGGTTTTATATGAAGGCAATAATAAACTTCACATGCTGAAGGAGGAAATCAGCGGTCGGGGATATGCTGTCAGATTTGATGAACTGATCAGGTTCATTGGAGCCATGCTTCCATCTGAAGAAGTAATTGAAAACGGGTTGCGTTCAACAGTAGCATTATACCCGACGCTGGCTGTGAGGGAAGCGATTGCTAACGCGTTGATTCATCAGGATTTTTCTGTTTCGGGAACAGGACCTACGGTAGAAATATTTGAAAATAGGATTGAGATTACAAATTCGGGGACTCCATTAGTAGATATTAACCGTATCGTTGATAATCCGCCCAAATCAAGAAATGAAAAAATGGCACAATTGATGCGCCGCCTGGGAATATGTGAGGAATTAGGAACTGGTTGGGATAAAATGATCATCTCATGTGAGGCGAAATTGCTTCCGGCACCTAAAATCAATTTATACGAAGATAGCACTCGCGTGACTTTGTTTTCTCACATAGCCTATTCCAATTTATCGGTTGAAGATAAAATATGGGCTTGTTATCTTCACGCTTGCATAAAATACATTCAAGGTGAACAATTGACAAATTCATCACTAAGAGATCGATTTGGGCTTAAGGATTCCGCTGCTGCTAATATTTCAAGATTGATAAAAGATGCAGTTGAAAGAAAGCTTATTAAACCATTGGATCCGACAACTGCACCACGGTATATGAAGTATATACCGATTTGGGCTTGATTTAACTTGCTGGTAACTTGCAGAACAAGCATTATATTAGCACATATAGTTGTGCAATAAGCCAAAATACACAATATGTATGATTTTTTAACTTGCCGGTAACTTGTTGGCTGCAAATAATGCCGGTGAAAGGAAGCCTTGCTCCGCAAGCCATTGAATTTAGAAGTGCAGATGGAAAGCAAATGATCCATACCTGCTCTAAGAAATCATATCTGCCCCAGAAGGGGAGTCAACCCCAGGGCCGCCGACGACGGCGGTGCTGCGCAGGGTTGACAGCCCTCCCGGGGCAGATTTTTTGTGATCAAGCAGGTATGGATCTTTGTGCGCTTCTGCGCCCTCTATAAATGGAATAATTCGCCAAAATAGTATATGATAGCAGTGGACGGCCATGCGCGTTTTACGCGGGCGGAGCGCCTGATTTTCCTAAAAATCTGATAGGAATTATAAACCATGTTTCAAAAAGAAAACCTGATCAAACACTATATGTTCCTGCTCTATGACATGGCAGCAGTCCTTGTTTCCTTCCTGCTGGCCAGTCTCATCCGATTCGGGACCATGGACCTTAAGCAGAACGACGGCCTGTTCCTCCAGGTTCTGGGGCTGGCGCTCATTGCCTACTTCGTGGGGAACCGGATCTTCCGGCTGGATCACAAGGTCTTTGACCGGGGCCTCTTTGCGGAATTCGTTGCTGTAGTCAAGGGCGAACTCTGCATCGCCATGGTGGTGCTCTTCTACCTCTTCTTTTCAAAAGAAGCGGCAAATTACGCCCGACTGCAGATGATCTACTTCTTTACGATCTACTTCATCCTCTCGTACTTCGGCCGGCTTTTGATGAAACGCCTTATCGCCGTGTACTACAAGAGCAGCAGATCCTACAAGCAGATCTTACTGGTGACGACTTCGGATAAGGTGGACTCCATCCTCGAAAAGATCGAGACCACCAACAACTGGTACTTCAAGATCGCCTACATCGTCCTCATCGATCGGAACGCAAAGGGAGAGACCATACAGGGGATCCCCGTTATTGCCAACGTAGAGGACATGCTGGAGGAGACCAAGAACATCGCCCTGGACGATGTTTTCCTGAACATTGGCTACGGCAATGAGCATAACTTCGACGTCCGGAGGATGCTCCACGACTTCCAGAACATGGGCGTTATCGTCCACGTCAACGTGGATGCCCTGGAACTGGACATGACCAATAAGAGACTGGAGAACCTAGGCTTTTTCAAAGTGGTGTCCTATTCCAGTAACCTTTACGAACCGGGTCAGCTCGTCATCAAACGTCTCATGGACCTGGTGGGCGGACTCATCGGTCTTCTTATTACCATCATCGTTGGGATCTTCGTCGTCCCCGCCATCAAGCTAGAGTCCAAGGGCCCTGCCATCTATACTTCTACCCGGGTAGGAAAAAACGGCAGACACTTTAAGATGTACAAGTTCCGAAGCATGTACGCGGATGCAGATGCAAGGAAAGCGGAACTCATGGCGCAGAATGAGATGCAGGGTGCCATGTTCAAGATGGAGAACGACCCCCGTATCACCAAAGTCGGGAAGTTCATTCGGAAGCACAGCATCGACGAACTCCCTCAATTTTTGAACGTCCTGAAAGGGGATATGAGCCTTGTGGGAACGAGACCTCCCACGGTGGAAGAAGTAGAGCAGTACAAGACGGAACAAAAGCGGCGCCTCTCCGTTACCCCCGGCATCACCGGGCTTTGGCAGGTCAGCGGAAGGTCCGATATCTATAACTTCGATGAGATCGTGAAACTGGACCTTGAATACATCGATCAGTGGAGCATCGGACTCGATATCAAACTTCTCTTTAAGACCATCGCAGTGATGTTCACGGGAGAGGGAGCAAAATAACAACTCAAAGCAGAAGATGAAAGGAGACCTGGTCACTATGGCGGAAATGAACACAAAGGCAATGTACAAATTATCTTACGGACTCTTTGTTTGCACGGCGGTAAAAGGCGATAAGAAAAACGGCTGCATCATCAACACCGCCATCCAGGTGGCATCGGAGCCCAATCGGATCTCCGTGGCGGTGAATAAGGCAAACTTCACCCACGACATGATCAAAGAAACAAAAGAGATGAACATCTCCGTGATCAGCAAAGAAGCCACTTTTGACCTCTTTAAACGCTTCGGTTTCCAGTCCGGAAGAGACGTGGATAAGTTCGCAGACTTCCCGGCAGCAAGTTATAAGACTGCGGAGAATGGTATCCCCTATATCACCGAAGGCACCAATGCGTACTTCTCTTTAAAAGTAGCGCAGGAAGTAGACCTGGGTTCCCACACCTTATTTATCTGCGAACCCACCTGCATGACCGTACTTTCCGATGCATCCTCCTGCACCTACGAGTTTTACCAGAGCGAGATCAAACCCAAGCCTCAGGCAGTAGGCACTACCCCTAAGGGCGAGACTGTATGGCGCTGCATGATCTGCGGCTACGAATACGTCGGCGAAGACCTCCCCGACGACTTCATCTGCCCCATCTGTAAGCATGGGAAAGATGACTTTGAAAAGATCGTAAGGTAAGGAATAACACCTTTGAAAAACTCTGAATTCAAACATGCAATCGATAAATCCTCCATCCCGACGGTAAACATCCTCGGGGTGGAGATCGCTGCCATCGATATGGACTGGCTCCTTAAGTTTACGGAAAAGCATATCAAGGACTTAAAGGGCGACTACATCTGCGTCTCCAACGTCCATACCACGGTGACCGCCTTTGAGAATCCGGAATACCGCGACGTCCAGAACGGCGGCATCCTCGCCATCCCTGACGGCGGCCCTTTAAGCAGTGTGGGACGAAAGCGGGGAGCGGAGAACATGAGCCGCACCACCGGCCCCTCTTACATGGAGGAGATCCTTAAGATCTCGGAAGAGAAAGGCTACAGCCACTTCTTCTACGGCTCCACGAAAGAGACCCTGGATAAACTCAAAGACCGCCTTCAAAAAGATCATCCCGGCATCAGGATCGCCGGTATGATGAGCCCGCCCTTTCGGCAGCTCGGTGAGGAAGAAGACCGGGAAATCACAGACAAGATCAACGAAACAACCCCTGACTACGTCTGGGTGGCCCTTGGGGCTCCGAAACAGGAGAAATGGATGGCAGCCCATCAGGGCAAAGTAAACGCCCTTATGGTGGGGGTCGGCGCCGCCTTTGATTACTACGCCGGCAACATCAAACGCGCCCCCAAGTGGATGCAAAAGGCAAACCTGGAATGGCTCTACCGCCTTCTCCAGGACCCGAAACGCCTCTTTACGAGGTACCTTGTCACCAACACCAAGTTCATCTGGCATGCGGTGATCAGGGGGAAATAAGAAGATAAGAAGAGAAATCCTATGAAACGAGTTATGTGTGTATTCGGAACAAGACCGGAGGCCATCAAGATCTGCCCCCTTGTTCTCGAGATGAAAAAAAGAAAAGGCCTGGAAGTCATCGTCTGCGTAACGGCGCAGCACAGACAGATGCTGGATCAGGTTCTGGAGACCTTTGGGGTCATACCGGACTATGACCTCAACATCATGAAGGATCGCCAGACCCTTTTCGACATCACAACAAACATCCTAAACGGCATCAAAGCCGTGCTGGAAGAAGCAAAGCCGGATGTGGTCCTCGTCCATGGAGACACCTCCACGACATTTGTTACCGCACTTGCCTGCTTTTACCTCCAGATCCCGGTGGGACACGTGGAAGCGGGTCTTCGGACCTACAATATCTACTCCCCCTATCCGGAGGAGTTTAACCGCGAAGCTGTCAGCATCATCAGCCGGTATAACTTTGCACCTACGACTCTTTCCAGGGATAACCTCTTAAAGGAGGGCAAAAACCCCGAGACAATCTTTGTTACCGGAAATACCGTCATCGATGCCATGCAGCATACGGTGAAAGAAGACTATACTCATCCGGAACTTGAGTGGGTTGGAGAGGACAAACTCATCTTCATTACCGCCCACAGACGGGAAAATCTGGGAGAACCCATGCATCACATGTTCCGGGCCATCAGACGAGTCCTCGATGAACATCCGAACTGCAAGGCTATCTATCCCATCCACATGAATCCTGCTGTAAGGGAAGTAGCTGATCAGGAACTGGGGGATTGTGACCACATCCACATCATCGAACCCATCGAAGTCTTCGACTGCCATAACTTTGAAGCAAGATCTTTCCTCTGCCTTACCGATTCCGGCGGCATCCAGGAAGAATGCCCTTCCTACGGTGTACCCGTTCTCGTTATGCGGGATACCACGGAACGCCCTGAGGGCGTAGAGGCAGGTACCCTGAAACTTGTTGGTACCGATGAAGAAACCATCTACAGCGCCTTCAAACTCCTTCTGGAAAGCAACGAAGAATACGACAAGATGAGCAAGGCCTGCAATCCCTATGGAGACGGCCATGCCTGTGAACGTATTGCGGATATCCTGGAAGGAAAAGAGTACGTGCCGTGGAAACCGTAAGAAGAGCCCTGGAAATTATATTTTCAGACAATGAAACTCACTAATTTTTGAAAAATTAGTGAGTTTTTGCTTCTTATACACTGTTTTTTTACAAATAATGTGAGTTTGTATTGGAACAGAATCTGTATATATGAGACCATAAAAGGAATTAGACAGTCGACTATGGTAAATCATTGAATTATCGTCAAATGGTCGATGATGAAATTCGAACAAAAATATTGTTTGAATTTCATCCATGATGTATAATTATGGCGAAAGGGAGTATTTATCATGAAAATATTGAAAGTAATCGCAACCAATTTCAAGAACTGTGCCAATAACTTTGAGATCAACTTTGTCCCCGTTGCTCGCAAAACCGCAGAAGATAAGGAGTATGAACTTCAGGAAATTGCTGAAGGCCTTTATGTTTTTTCAACAATGGCCGTGGTGGGTAAAAATGCTTCCGGAAAAACATCTGCATTGGAAGTGCTGGAACTTTGCTATGATATTTTGAATGACTTCCGAGTTAGCCCGAAAAGCTTTAGGCTGAATGGTGTTCATATAACAATGTTTTTTTACCATGAAGGCTATATCTATCGTTACAGTACCGGATTGATTGAAGAAGGTTTGACTGGTCACATTAACTTTGATGATCAGGAACTGTTGGGAAAGAAATATTATAAAACCGGTATCAATGCAATTTTTGATTTTGATGGTTCGGAGCTTGTTCGGTTCGAAGGAGAACTACCGGAGGATACTTCTAACCTGTTTTTTGTATTGAAGAAACTGCAGTTTCCTGCATGGTTTTATAGCAGCATGGATATTGGCGCAGATGCATATAGGACTGCGTTCCAGGCACACCGGACGTTTGGGCTTCCTGAAGATGTGATCACAAAAATAGTTAAAATATTCGATGAGAGTATTACCAAACTGGAAATGATCGACGAGACGAACTATCGGTTAGTGGCCGGTGGGAAGGAAGAAATACTTTCTGGCGTAGAATTGTACTTCCGCCTTTCAAGCGGAACGACAAAAGGCATTGCCCTCTATATGGTGGTTGTTCTTTCACTGCAGAATGGATTCGATCTGATCATAGACGAGATCGAGAATCATTTCCATAAAACGTTGGTAGAAAACATCATCAGCATGTATAAGGATAAGACTATCAACAAAAAGAACGCCACCCTCATATTTGCAACACATTACTGTGAACTGCTGGACTTGTTTAATCGTCAGGATAATATCTTCATTACAGTGGCCGATGAGAAAGTCAGGATCAAAAACATGTATACGGACTTTGATGTTCGGACAGAATTACTTAAAAGTAAGCTGTTTTACAATAATGTCTTCAAGACTGCAGTGAATTATGATGCTCTGATGGAATTAAAGAAGGAACTGAAAAAATGAAACTATTGATCATGTGCGAAGGAGCAAATGAAAAGAAGATTATTGATCTCCTTCTGGAAAATGATTGTTTGCAGTTCACGGAAGATGACTTATTAGATCTTAATTCATTTCATGCGCGTCAGATTGTTAGCAATCCACAGGTGAGGATTGCTCTTAATACATATCCTGGTGAAGTAACCGTCATTCGGATAGGAGATAAGCAGAGCGATAAACTGACAATCCCAATTGAATATAAAGACAAGATAGTTGAACAGCGAATATACTGTACAAAACCCGAGTTGGAAATGCTTCTTATTATTGCAGAAGGACTAGAAAAGGAATACGAAAAGGTAAAAGGGAGTGTGAAGCCTAAACAGTTCGCAAAAGCCAGGGTAAGGCTTGGAAAGAAGATGTACGATAACAGTACGCAATTCTATCAAGATTATTTTGGCGCTGATATTGATATGTTGGTAAATTCTATTAAGGAATATCAGAGAGTTCATGGAAAAGCTCATTCGAAAGATGAACATTGTCTGGCAGAACTGTTAAAGTAAAATATAATATAGGTTTCAATATGCGAATAGGGCAATGAATCCATACCTGCTCCGACAATTATATCTGCTCCCGGATATCAATCTACCCCAAAGCCGCATAATGCTGTGCTGTGCAGGGATGATTGCTATCCGAGGGCAGATTTTTAGTTACAAAGCAGATATGGGGCCTTGCACGATTTCGCGCTAGGTCCCAAATGGAATAATTCAGCGAAATGGTTTATTATAAAAGTGGGTAAATGCATTCTCTTTCCGCTGATTGTAAGGTGTTCACCCAGATGGAAAAGATCATGCCTGTGAACGAAGCGCGGATATCCCTGAAGGTAAAAAATACAAGCCATGGATTACTCCTGAAAGAAAAGTCAATTTTTGTGGGATTTTACTTGTTGAATGTGCCACAAATTTGTGATTTCGCTGATTACAACGACAGCAACCGCTACGTGGGAGCTATGGCCGCGAATGTATCGCAGATTTCTTAAAGTAACATAATACGAGCAATAAAAACGTTCAGAAAGAAAGTAAGAACGAAATTAAATGAAACGATTTTTGAAATGCGTATGGCTCATTCTCCTTGCGGGAGCCCTTCTTTTGTTTTTAACGGAGCGATGGCTGATTACATCCTGGGGGAGCCTTGGAGCCGATGAGATCATATACCATATCAAAGCACCCCTTACGGGTACTAATACCGAGATCATTTGGAAACTGATCCTGCAGTTCCTTCTGCCCGGCTTCCTGATCCTTGCGGTACTTACGGCCGTATATATCCTGTCTCACAGCAACCGGCTCAAAAAGGGATTAATGATCGGTTCTGTAGCAGCCTTTTTCCTTATGCTTGGATTTATTGTCTACGACCTGCAGGTACAGACCGGCCTTCCGGAAACGGTAGCCTATGAAATCCTGGGGCTTGGGAAAAACAGCGATGACTTCTTTGAACAGGAATATGTGGATGCCGGCCAACAGGATCTAAAGTTCCCTGAGAAGAAACGAAACCTCATCTACATCTTTCTGGAATCTGCGGAGATTACCTACGCGGATACGGAAAACGGTGGAGCCTTTGCACAGAACTGTCTTCCCAACCTGACAAAACTGGCGGAAGAGAACGAGGACTTTTCCGGCGCGGATCCGAAGCTGAACGGAGGATATGTCCTTTCTGGAACAGACTGGACCACCGGAGCTATGTTTGCACAAAGCTCCGGTATGCCTCTTAAGCTGCCCATTCGTACGGATTTCGAAAACGGATCTTCTCTGTTCCCGGGTCTTACCACGCTGGGAGACATCCTGCAAAAGGAAGGCTATAACCGAAGACTTCTCCTAGGAAGCGATATCAAGTTCGGAGGTCGGGAAGGGTATTACAGAGGACACGGCAATTATGAGATCCATGACTACGTGTACGCCCTGGAAAACGGGCTGATCCCGGAGGATTATTACGTCTGGTGGGGCTACGAAGATGAAATCCTCTTCAACCTGGCAAAGTACGAACTCCTTACCATGCAGGAGCCCTTCTGCTATACCATGCTGACGGTGGATACCCATTTCGATGACTGGTACGTTTGCAGAATGT
>JAFUUM010000059.1 GCA_017477805.1 Lachnospiraceae bacterium | reverse complement strand
GTCAGAGGTTTGCTTACAGCTTCCTTCAGATTCCTCCTCACGGGGGACACCCTTGCTGCTCGGCTATGCGCTTCGTCGTTGCCTACGTGCGCTCGGGACTTTCACCCGTTAGAGCGCGCCCATGGCGCGCGTACAACAAAAGAAGCGGGGCCGCCGCCCCGCCTCTCTCATTATGCGTTTTTCTTTTTGGATCTTCTGCTGAGCACCACGCTCTGCAAAAGGATGAAGAAGCACAGCATTCCGCCGGTGGTGATACTCTGCCACCAGGGATCATTAAGGCCGCTGGAAACCACGATCTTCTTGATGGTGGTCAGCGTGATGGTACCAAAGAAGGTACCGAAGACATTGCCCACACCGCCTGTCAGCAGCGTTCCGCCTATGATGGAGGATGCAATGGCGTTCATTTCCATGCCTGCTGCGTTGGTTGCGTTACCTGCACCGGTATGCATGAGGAACACATAACCGGAGATACCGCTAAGGAGTCCGCTTAAAACGTAACTGAGAAATCTTGTTCTCTTCACGTTGATGCCCAGCATCAGCGCACTCTGCTGGTTACCGCCGATGGCGTAGAAAGCTCGTCCCAAGGGCAGGTACTTTAAGAGGATAAAGATAAATGCCAGACAAAGCAGAGCCACCACAACGCCAAGCTCCATACGGGCCGGTACGAGATTGCCGTTCTTTGCAACATATCCCAGCCAGGGGATCTCGATCTTCGTATCCCGAAGGACCGCAAAGCCGTCATGAGCCGCTTTCTGCGGGTTTACGGAAAGGATGGTCGTCATACCTCTTGCAAAGAACATACCCGCAAGAGTGACGATAAAGGGCTGGATTTCCAGATAACTGATGAGGAAGCCGTGGACCAGACCAAAAGCCAGTCCGATGCCCAGTGCAAGAAGGATGGACATAAAGATGCTTCCGCCGTTGTTAAGGTATAAAACGCAGCTCATGACCACCAGAGAGGTTACCGCGCCAACGCTGATATCGATGCCTCCGCCGATCATGACGATAGTCAGACCGAAGGAAACGATGATCAGGGATGCGTTATCGTTCAGCATATCGAAGATCTGCTGTACGTGTAAAAATCCGCCCCGGAAAAATACCATGGCCAGGATGTACATCGTGATAAAGATACAGATGGTGATAGTCATCAAAAGCTGTGTATCTGTGAGCGGTTCTCTGCGAACATTCTTTTTCTTTCCCATGTTATTCCGCTCCTTTCACAGATACTTTCTGACTGCCGTTTTTGATCTTCGACATCAGTTTTTCGAATTTGGCCTTTACCACAGGGGATCCGATGACCACCAGGAGGACGATGACGATGGCCTTGTAGGCCTTTACGTCCGTGGAGGAAACCTTCATGGCGTACAGGGTGATGGTCAGCATCTGAATAACATAGGCACCGATGATGGAGCCGCTGATCTTGAACTTACCGCCGCCCAGGCTGTTTCCGCCGATGGCCACTGCAAGGATGGCATCCATTTCCACATCAAGGAGCAGGGTCTCGTGGTTGATCAGGCCAAGACGGCTGACGCCGATGGTTCCCGCAACGGCCACGCAGATGCCCAGGATGATAAAGGACAAAAGCTTGATAAAGGTGGAATTGATACCGTTTAATCTTGCGGCACTTCCGTTGATACCAACGGACTGGGTAAAGAGCTTTAAGGATGTGAAATGGAACACCAGCTTAAAGATGATGCCCACCGTCACCACGATCAGCACCGGGGTGGGGATGGGGATACCGGGGATAAAGCTTCCGATACCCGAAATGATGGGCGAATTCACCGTAGGGGTTGCACCACCGTTGATCCAGTAAGCGATGGAACGACCGCAGGTATAAAGGATCAGCGTGGCGATCATGGGCTGGATCTTAAAGACTGCCACCAGCGTACCGTTGAAGGCACCGAAGATCATGGCTACGATACATGCTCCCAGGAATGCAAGGAGGACCGTAAGACCGGTGATGTCTCCGCCGGACTTAAGAACCTTTACGAACACACTGCCTGCAATGGCTGCGGCAGCGCCCACGCTGATATCCTGTCCGCCGCTGGCTGCGGTAACAAGGGTCATACCCATGGCCAGGACTGCAAGTTCGCTGGCACCGTTGATGATACTGATGAGGTTACCGGACAGTACGATGTTGCCGTCGTTATTGTGCATAAGCTCGATGCCGAAAAATCCGGGATCCCTGATGAGGTTAAAGATCACCAGTAAGGCAATGGCGATCAGAGGGATGGTGAGCTGTCCGAGGCCGCCGACAAAAAGCTTTTTGAACTTGTCTTTCATGACGCTTCACCTCCCGCGATGGTTTTCATGACCTGTGCCTGATTTAAGTCTTTGCCCGTCAGTTCGCCCACGATGTGGCGGTCGCGCATGACGATCAGGCGGCTGCAGGTACGCAGCATCTCTTCCACTTCCGAAGAGATAAAGGTAACGCTGACACCCTCTTCCGCAAGCTTAAGGACAAGCTTCTGGATCTCTAACTTCGTTCCCACGTCGATACCTCTTGTGGGTTCATCCAGGATCAGATAATCCGGATGGGTGAGGAGCCATCTTGCAAGGATCACCTTCTGCTGGTTTCCTCCGCTGAGGGATCCCACGGGGGTCTCTCTGCTGGCGGTCTTGATGTTCAGCACCTTGATGTACTCATCCGCAAAGGCTTCGGATTCGCTTCTGCTGATGGGTTTGAAAAAGCCGTTCATGACCTGCAGGGCCAGCATGATGTTTTCCCGCACGCTGAGCTCTGCGATGATGCCGTCCCGCTTTCTGTCTTCCGCAAGATAGCCGATACCGTTCTTCATGGCATCGTACGGCTTTGTGATCTTGACGTTCTTCCCCTTTATCTTCACGCTGCCGCCGGTAACTTTGTCGGCACCGAAAATAGCCCTGACGCTCTCGCTCCGTCCGGAACCCAGCAAGCCTGTAAAGCCGTTGACTTCTCCCTTTTTGATAGAGAAATCAAAGGGCATGGCATCGCTGCTGGAAAGATCGGAGGCTTCGTAAAACACTTCTTTTGCCTGCATTTCGGATTCTTCCGTTTTTCCCAGGTCGCTGAGCTCATCCAGTTCCTTACCGATCATCTTTGCAACCAGCTCAACCTGAGGCAGTTCTTCCGTTAAATACTCCCCAACCAGTTCACCGTTTCGAAGAACCGTGATCCGGTCACTGACTTCATAAACCTGCTCCAGGAAATGGGTAACGAAGATAATGCCAACCCCCTTGGCTTTCAGGTCTCTCATGAGGTCAAACAACATATTTACTTCTTTATCATCCAGTGAAGATGTGGGCTCATCGAGGATCAGCACCTTACACTTCATATCTACCGCACGGGCAATGGCCACCATCTGCTGCACCGCAAGGGAGCAGCTTCCAAGCTGCTGCTTGCTTCTGGCGGGGATCCCAAGCTGTCCCAGGATCTCGTCTGCGCGGGTTTCCCGTTCTTTCTGCTTAACCCACCCGGTCTTCTCACGGCCGATGAACATGTTCTCGGCGACGGTGAGATTCGGACACAGGGTGATCTCCTGGTAAACCGTGCTGATACCTTTATTCTGGGCATCCTGCGGGGAACGGATACTGACCTTTGTACCCTCCACACTGATCTCGCCGCCATCCATCTGATATACCCCTGTCAGGATCTTGATCAGGGTAGATTTACCGGCACCGTTTTCCCCCATCAGCGCATGGATCTCGCCCTTCCTCAAAGTGAAATCCACGTTGTTAAGCGCACGGACCCCGGGAAAGTGCTTATCGATATGTCGCATCTCCAGCAATTTCTCATCCTGCATAACTGATCTACCTCCTAAATCACCGGAATTCTTAAGACTGAATTCCGGGATTGTACGCGGTCGGCGAATGTCTGCTCACGTAGACGTGGCAGCCGCTCGCCTCGTCGCCCCGCAAAAAGCGCAGTCTGAGCTGCTTTGATACAGCTCAGCTGCGCTAATTAATCAGAATATCTTATTCGCCTAATCCGTAGGTATCGATGTCGGCCTGAGTAAGAGTCTTTGCATCAAATCCCTTTTCTTCGTTGATGATCTTCTTGCTGGAGTTGGTGGTAACGCCCTTGATCAGATCGCTGATGATCTGAGCCTGGAAAGGACTGCACTGT
>JAFUUM010000058.1 GCA_017477805.1 Lachnospiraceae bacterium | reverse complement strand
TTGACCTGAGGAGTGACGGATCTTGTATTGGCGATCTCCAGCGTCAATTCTTCGATCTCCAGAGTCTCCATGATGTGTTTTTCCGTTCCGCGGTCTACGGTGTTCAGGATATCCACCACCGCGTCTACACCACCGATAATGGTGTAATCCTGGTTGACCAGGGATGCCAGCTTGGATTCCAAGATCTTTTCCACCTCTTTGATAACATCCGGACTGGTACGGTCCATGGATGCGATACGCTTTGCAACGTCTGCCTGCTTATCCGGCGGCAATGCGGAAATGATCAGTGCTGCCTGCTGTGCGGACAGATAGGACAGTATCAATGCGATGGTCCGAGGATGCTCATCCTGAATAAAGTTCAGGAGCTGGGAAGCATCCGTCTTTCGAACGAATTCGAAAGGCTTAACCTGCAGGGAGGCAGTCAGCTTACCGATAACCTCCATGGCCTTATCGGCACCGAGAGCCTTATCCAGCAGTTCTTTCGCATAGCCGATACCACCTTCTGCAATATACTGCTGTGCAAGACAGATCTGGTAGAACTCCTCCATGACCTCTTCTTTGACCTGAGGAGTGACGGATCTTGTATTGGCGATCTCCAGCGTCAATTCTTCGATCTCATCTTCCTTCAGGTGTTTGAATATGGTAGCCGATTTCTCGGGGCCCAGGGCTATCAAAAGGATCGCAGCCTTTTGTATGCCCCCCAGCGCTCCGTCATCGTCATGTGCCATGATCAGTTACCCCCAATCCTCGTTTAACCAGTTTCTCAGCAGGTTTGCTGCCGCTTCGGGATTTTCATCCACAAATTTCTCGATCATCTTACGGGTCTCAGACTTGGTCTCCGCTTCGATGGCTTCCAGCTGCTCCTCAGGAGTGGACTGCAGGAGCTGTTCCACGGAAAGCTCTTCTTCTTCCTCCTTCGGCTTTCTTTCCCGCATCATGGTCCGCAGGATCACAAATGCCAGCAGACCCAGGATCAGGATGATCAGCACGATCACCACAACATCCGTGCCGGTGATGCCAAGTCCCTCGGAATCCAGGAACCAGTTCTGCTGATAAGCCACCAGGGAAATACCACTCTCGGGAATACCGGTTGCCTTGGAAATGGTGGTGATCATATCCGCATCCACTTCCATCTTTACCCGGTCACTATTCTGGGATTTGTACTGTTCCCAGGTAATGCCGTCAAGAAGACCCTGTTTCTTTGCATTTTCTTCCTTCACGATCACATAATCGATAGCGGTGACCGCAATGCTGGAAGAAGAATACTTTACTCTGCCGGGGAGATCATTCCGCTCGGTGATGCTCTCGTTGGGCAGGTATTTGCTGTAAGTTTCGGAAGAACTGGAGGACTCGATGCCGCCGGTATCCAGCACATAGGTATCTTCATTTGCGTTGGAATCCGTTCCGGGGATGCCTCCGTTTCGGGATGTGGCGGAGGAATCGATCTGATCCTGTTCTGCAAGTACACCCTGCTTCTGACCTTCCGCAGGGGTGTAGTTATGATCCGTCTGTTTCTGGGTGGAAAAATCGATATCCAGATTGGAAGCCACTTCGATGCTGTCGAAGCCGTTAGTGTTCTGAAGGACACGTTTTACTTCCTGTGCAACGTAGGACTCCAGCTGGGATCTTACACTGATCTGGGAGCCTGCACCGCCGTAAAGACTGTTCTCATCCGCACCGGAAAAGAGCATATTGCCATCGGTATCCATGATTGTAATGTTGGCTGTAGTGTCATTTCCGAGAGCGGTCGCCACTGCTCTTGCAAGAAATTGTGCATTTTCTCCGGTAAACGCTTCCCGATCCTTGATTCCCAATACAATAGCCGCCCAGGCCGGCTGGCTCTGCGCGATGAGGGTCCCGTTATCATCGGGGATATTCAGCTGCACGCTGGCAGTCTCGATGGCATTGAACTTTGCGATAAAGTCCTTTTCCAGAGACTTCTGCAGGTAGTAGATGTATTTTTTCTTTTTGTCGGACTCCGTTGTGGAAAAACTTCCGGTGGTCACGTTATCGATGGTGTAATCCGAAGCCACGATATTGTTGGAAGCAAGCAGCAGTCTTGCATCCACCTGTTGGGAAGCAAGGACCTTTACCACAAGTCCATCGGTGGAGATCTCGTAGGTGATGCCTTCTCCGTCCAGTAAAGTCCTGATCTCCGCCGTCTCTTTTGCGCTCTCTGCTTCGGCGATGACCACATACTGGGGTCTGGTGATGGCTGTGATGAGGATCACAAAAGCAAGGATCACCACGGCACCTGCGGAAATAATGATGGTGCGCTGTCTGATGGTCAGACTCTTCCACCACTCCACGATCTTATTTATGATGTCACGAATTCTTTCCTGTATCGTCATAATCTCTCCTCGGGGATCATCTCCCCTGACCTCCGGATCTTAAGGATCAGATCTGGATCTGCATCAGTTCCTTGTATGCTTCAAGGACCTTGTCTCTGATGGCGACGGTATACTGCAGAGCCGTGGAGGCTTTTGCCAGGGTGATGGAAAGGTCGTGTGCGTTCTCCGTTTCACCCAGGGCCCACTTGATCTCCTCATCCTCTGCATCGGAAATATAACCGTTGGTGGTGTTGATGTTGTTGATAGCTGTATCAAGGATGCTGCCGAAGTTGTTATTTACGTTTTCGGCATTGATCTGTCCGATGGCGGACGTACGATATGCTTTTAAGATATCATCCGAGCCTACGCTGTAGATTTGAGTAATATCCATAGCTTTCTCCCCTTAACTTTTTCCCAAAACAAATTTATGACTGACCGATGCTCAGGCCTCTGCTCACCAGGTTCTTACTGGCTTCAAAGGCTGTTGCATTTGCCTCGTAAGCACGGCTGGCGTCAATGAGGTTGGTCATCTCCGTTACAACATCCACATTGGGATAGGTAACATAACCGTTTTCATCCGCATCGGGATGTGACGGGTCATATACCATCTTGAGGTCATTGGTGTAATCCTTATAAACACCCGTCACTTTTACGCCGGCGCCTCTGTACTTCTTGGCTGCCTTGTGGAGGGTGGAAGAAAAATCCTGTCCCGAGATGTCTTTCAGGGAGAAGGTCTTCTCCTCGAATTTCACCACTTTACGGACATAGGGTCCGCCCTCTGCCGTACGGGTGGTGTTCTGGTTTGCCAGGTTTTCGGCGATGGTATCCATACGGAAACGCTCTGCCGTCAAACCGGATGCATTGATGTCAAATGCTGTAAAAAGTCCCATTACCGTTCCTCCCCCTTTCTACTTACTTCATGACTGCTTTCAGATTCTTGAACTCTTCGTCAATGGATAAGGTCAGGCCGTTATATCTGGCCTGGTTTGCCGCCAGGTACACTGCTTCCGTTTCAGGGTCCACGTTATTTCCGTCAGCCCTGTAGGAATAGCCCACCTGATCAATATAGACCTTGGCATTTAAGTCCCGGTTTCTGATCCGGTCGATCTTGTAGTCCGTGGTCTCGTAAATGGAAGCACCCATAGCCTTCCGGAGGGTGGCTTCGAAATTGATGTCTTTTCTTTTGTAATTCGGGGTATCCGCATTAGCCAGGTTATCCGCGATCAGTTCATTACGCTTGCTGGCTGCGTCAGCGGCTTTTCCCAGCACATTGATGTAATCAAATGCACTTGTATTGATCAGAGACATGATCCACCTCCTGCTCATACGTAGACACAATATATTCTACCAAAATAATACAAAAATACAAGATATAAGATGAAAACCCACTTGAAACACTAAATACGCAAAATGGGGTGGTTACGGATGCTCTCCGTAACTACCCCATATGTCGCTGCCTTGCTGTTGTATTTCTTCCCTGAACCTCCGGTTTTACGGGTCCGGGTTTTATTTTCTGCCGATCTGTGCTTTTAAGTTTTCGATCTCGGCATAGACTGCATCGTTCAAAACCTTGATGCTGGTGCCCTTCATACCGGAAGATCTGGATTCGATGACTCCGGCACTTTCAAATTTTCTCAGGGCGTTGACGATAACGGAACGGGTAATGCCCACTCTGTCGGCAATCTTGCTGGCTACCAGGATACCCTCGGTGCCGCCAAGCTCGTCAAAGATGTAAGTGATGGCTTCCATCTCGGAATAGGAAAGGGTTCCCACTGCGGATCTTACAACCTGCAGTTTACGGTCTTCCTCTGCCACTTCTTCGCTGACCGCGCGGAGCATCTCCAGGCCAACAACGGTGGTGCCGTACTCGCAGAGGATGATATCGTCGATATCATACTGCTCGTTGGCTTTGTAGATCAGAAGGGTTCCCAGGCGCTCGCCTGCGATCTCGATAGGTGTGATCAGAGCCTGATAAGACTTTGCCACATCTTCTTCAAATCCAAGAGTCTCCAGATTCACATTTTCTTTTGTGGACAGGATACCCAGTAATCTCTCATTCAGCATGCTGTCAACGAAATTACCCACATCGTCCGTCAAAAGACCCTTTAAGGGTACGATGGACTCTTTTTCGCTGACACCCAGCACTTTTCCTTTCTTACTGATGACCAGAACGTTGGATCCGATGATATCACGCATAACCTTGCAGATATCATTAAACACAACTTTGCTGGAATTGTTGTTATGCAACAGTTTCCCGATCTTTCTGGTCTTGTCTAACAACTGTACGCTACTCAACTCGATCCTCCTAAAACAGTACAAAAACTAGAACAATAAAACTAAAAATATATACAACAGAAAAGAACACTGTAATTGTATCACAGTGTTCTTTCTTTTTCAATCATTTTCAAAAAATTTTAATATTTGTTGCTCAATATCAAGACAATTATTCTTGTTTTGCAGGCATATCCATGATATTTCCGCATTTTTCATCGGAACATACCAATTTGTTGCCCTTTTCCACCATGTAAGCCCCGCATTTACTGCATTTTACGGATGAAGGCTTCTGCCATGACATAAAGTCACAATTCGGATTATCGATACATCCGAAGTATCTTCTGCCCTTCTTAGTCTTCTTGATGACCACGTCTTTACCACACTTGGGACAGGTAATGCCGGTCTTTTCGAAATAGGGCTTGGTGTTTCTGCACTCAGGGAAGCCGGGGCAGGCCAGGAATTTTCCGTGAGGACCGTATTTGATCACCATTCGGCGTCCGCATACATCGCAGATCTCATCGGACTCTTCGTCACGGATC
>JAFUUM010000057.1 GCA_017477805.1 Lachnospiraceae bacterium | reverse complement strand
TTAGACAGCATGCTTGACCTGTTTTAAAAAACATCCGGGCCCGTAAAAGGGCCCGCGAAAGGATACATATGGACGTTTTTGATATCATCGGACCGGTGATGATCGGTCCTTCCAGTTCCCACACCGCAGGAGCCGTACGGCTTGGCGGCGTGGTCAATAAACTCATCGACGGAAGAAAGCTCAAGAAGGTGGAGATCACCCTCTCCGGATCCTTTGCCCAGACCTACAAGGGCCACGGTACCGACCGGGCGCTGCTTGCGGGGATCATGGGCTTTACCAGTGACTCGCCGGAGATCCGGGATGCCCTGGAGATCGCGAAGGAGCGGGGTATCGAGTATAGCTTTATCAAACGGAACATCCCCATGGCCCATCCCAACACGGCAAGCATCCGGTATTTCCTGGAAGACGGAACGGAAGGAGAGATGCAGGGGGCCAGCATCGGCGGAGGAAACATTCTGGTTAACCGCATCGACGGCATGAACGTGGAGTTCAACGGTGAGACCAGCACCATCCTCGTCATGCACGAGGATAAACCCGGCGTTATCGCGGGAGTGACAAACCTGATGCATTGGGAGCACGAAGCCCTGAACATCTCAAACTTCCATCTCTCGAGACAGGAGAAGGGCGGAGAAGCCATCATGACCATCGAGATCGACGGTGTGCCGCCGGAAGGTCTCATCGATGACATTCGGGGCATCGAGCACGTAAAGAATGCGATCCTGATCAAGCGGATCTGAAATCGGAGAATTACCTTATATGTTGAAATACGAATCCATCGCCGAACTGGTCAGTGAGGCGGAGAAAAGAAATTGTAAGATCAGCGAACTGGTTTTGGAAGACCAGGCACTGTCCATGGAAAAGCCGGAGGCCGAGATCTACGAGACCATGAAGCACAGTTTTGCTGTCATGCAGGAAGCCGTAAAGACCGGTATGGACAAGGACCAGAAGTCCACTTCCGGCCTCACCGGAGGCGAAGGCTATCTGATGAATGAATATGCAAAACGGCCCGGAACGTTGTCCGGGGAGTTTTTGTCAAAGGCCATGGCAAGAGCCCTGGCAGTAGCCGGCTGCAATGCCTCCATGGGACGGATCGTGGCGGCACCCACCGCCGGTTCCTGCGGGATCCTGCCGGGATGCCTGGTATCCCTGTACGAGGATCGGGGCTTTGCGGAAAAGGATATCGTCATGTCCATGTTTACCTCCGGAGCTTTCGGTATGGTGGTGGCAAAAAGAGCCAGCCTTGCGGGAGCTCAGGGAGGCTGTCAGGCTGAGTGCGGAAGTGCTGCGGCCATGGCGGCAGCAGCACTTGTGGAACTTATGGGAGGGGCTCCTTCCCAGTGCGCGGATGCCTGTGCCATCGCGATCTCGAGCCAGATGGGTCTTGTCTGTGATCCTGTGGCGGGCCTTGTGGAGATCCCCTGTATCAAACGAAACGTATCGGGGCTTTCCATAGCTTTCTCCAGTGCGGACCTTGCCCTGGCCGGCATTACCGCAAGGATCCCCGCAGATGAGTGCTTAGATGCCATGCGGGAAGTAGGGGATGCGCTGCCTTCTTCCTTAAAAGAAACGGCAGGGGGCGGCCTTGCAGCGACCCCTACTGGAAAGGCACTGAAAAAACAGGTCTTCGGAGACACCAAGTAGAGAAATATGG
>JAFUUM010000056.1 GCA_017477805.1 Lachnospiraceae bacterium | reverse complement strand
GTCGCAAAGAATATCGGATGCTTTTTTATATCTGTTCTGCTCGGTGTGGCACCAGGAATTGAAGCAGATGGCGGTATCGGTCTGCCAGATATAGGGCTTGGTCTGGGCGAACTGACCTCTTTCCACATCGGGAACGGCGGTACCGAAGAGGAAAGACTCTTCCTTATAGTTGATGATACCCTTTTCTCCGATGGCTTCCATGGCATTGTAATAATAAGCTGCCAGCATCTTCAGATAGGGCCGAAGGGCGCTGTGATGGATCCACCAGTCAAAATACAGAACCCTGGGATGATATTTATCAATGATCTCCACGGTACGTGCCAGCCAGTCCTGACAATATTCCTCCGTGGGCGCGGGTTCGCTGAAGGAGTCATAGTGATCCTTGGGCTCCGGCATGGAAGGCCAGTAGATATGTCCTCTCTCCACGTCTACCACGTCACTGTCAAACTGCTTACCGTGTCCGAGGAAGAACCAATGCTCGATGCGGTGAGAAGAAGCACCCAGGATCAGATCCTGCTTTCCTGCGCTTTCTTTTAATTCTCCAAGGACATCTCTCATGGGACCCATTTCCGCTGCATTCCAATGGGAGATCTCACTCTTATACATCTGGAAACCGTCATGGTGCTCCGCAACGGGGATCACATACTGGGCTCCTGCTTCCTTAAAGAGGCTCATCCACTGATCGGGATCAAACTTCTCTGCTTTGAACATGGGGACAAAGTCCTTATAGCCAAAGTTCTTATGGGGGCCATAGGTTGCAATATGATGCTCGTAGGCCTTTTCTCCCTGGATATACATGTTCCGGGGATACCATTCATTGTCAAAAGCCGGTACGGAGAACACTCCCCAGTGGATGAAGATACCGAACTTTACGTTTTTATACCAATCCGGTACTTGATATTCGGAAAGGGATTCCCAGGTATCCTTATAAGGTCCTTTATCGATTCCTTCCCTGACGTGTTTCATGGCAGCGTCAAGATCGTATGACATGCGTTATTCCTCCTATGATAAATTGAATATGTTATATATATTTTTTATACAATTACACGTTACGATAGGCTGTTATATAATTCGGCGCAAATCCGTTTTGACGTCGGACAGCCCCGTCATTTCTACATCTATGCCCGTATTTATGCCGAACCCCTATATATTGTGCAACCAATATATGCAGGGGAACTTGCAGATTGACGAATCCGTCATTTTCAAGATGCATATTTCAACATCAGAATTGTGTGAAGACCGTCCGCTATTTTACGTGATTTTCCGGTCAAATTTCCTCGACTCTCACCTCTTTGTCCAGGCAGAAGGAGTACAAAATCCTCTCTTTCACCCGTTTTCCGGTGAGTTTTTCCAGTGCTTCCCGGTAATAATCCATCTGCGTCCGGTAGCGTAACACCAGTTCTTCCGGCGTTTTTACGTGATCGGTCTTATAATCCACAAGTACCAGATCCCCGTCTTCCTCCAGCAGATACAGGTCGATGATACCCTGCACCAGCACGGTCTCGCTTTCAGGATACTCCTCCCCCAGGCGGGATGCCGAAATACCAAATACAAAGGGCTGCTCCCGCTTTACTCTGCCGGGAGATGCAGCGCAGGCTGCGACCCGTTTTCCGAGATCACTCTGTAAGAAGCCCAGGATCTTAGGAATGCGAACAAGGTTCCGATACTCTTCGGAAATACGCCCCCTCTCTGCAAAGAGATCAAGCTGCCGTTTCACCTCCGCTTCGGAAGGCTCTGCAGCACCGTATTCGTAGAGTTCCATAAACCGGTGCATGGCACTACCGTAAGCTGCACCGGGACGTGCTACAGATCCGAAGATATGGCGCTCATCGGCTTCGACAACATTAACTCCATCAAGGACGTAAACATCATCTCCTTCTCCCTCGTCGTCCAGACCTTGCATTGCCGCCATCTTCAGCTCCGAGACGGTGGTCTTTTCATGGAGGTTTTGCAGGGCCTCATGGGGATATCGATAAGAGAACTTTTCTTCCAGTTCCCGGACGATATTAGGATCCGGTTTTTGGTCTTTCATATGCTGCAGGAAGTCCTGCACGGTCTTCATGGTCGCTTTTTGTTTGCGTTTTGCGGCCTCTTCTTTACTCTCTAAATAGAAATTTCTGATGGCAATGGGCGTTTTTTCATCCGGTCCCATCTGGGCCGCGATCCAGCTATTGGCCTTCACGATCCACTCCAGGAAACTGTCTGCCCGGCTTCTGACAGAGTAAGGAAGGACGTAACTGCTGCCTGCCGCGGGTGCAAATTCAAGGGCCAGATCCGCTTCCTCCTTTGCAACGCCGGTCATGATCAGTTTTTCCCGGGCTCTTGTCAGGGCTACGTACAAAACCCTTAATTCCTCGGCCTGGGTGTCCAGGTTGGTCTTGACCGAAAGGACCTGGCGCTGAAGCGTCCTTGCCTTGGTCCTCTGCTCGGGATCCACATAATCAAGGGCGATTCCATATTCCATATCCGTGATCACGGAAGCCCGGGAATCCTTACGATTGAAGTTTCCACCGAGACCGGAAACAAAGCAGATGGGGAATTCCAGACCTTTACTCTTATGGATGGTCATGATCCTTACCACATCCGCGTGCTCATCCAGAATACTGGCTTCGCCTTCCTTGACCTCGAATTTGCGGATCTGCTCGATGTAGCGGACAAAATGATACAAACCTCTGAAACTGGTCTGTTCGAAGGCTATGGCTTTTTGCATCAGCATCAGCACATTTGCCCGGCGCTGCTCCCCGGAAGGAAGTGCGGACACGTACTCCAGATATCCGTTTCTCTCGATGATCTCTTCCAGAAGTTCGCTGATGGATAAATAGACCGCCTTTGCCCGAAGGTCCTCATACCATTCGAGGAACCGGGCCGCTTTGGAAGATCCGTTCGTGGCCGCGCATCGTTTTACGGATCCGAATAAGGTTTCATGCGGCTTTCTTCCAATTCGAAGTTCTGCGATCTCTGCGTCGGTAAAGCCTCCAAATACCGATTTCAAAGCGCCAAAAAGCGGAATGTCATCCAGCGGATTATTCAGTGCCTGAAGAAGCTGCAGAAGTACCGCCACTTCGGGTACATCATAATATCCCTCCTGCGAATTGATATAACAGGGGATATTATTTTCTTCCAGCACCTTTTTGAAGGCATCAGCCTTTCCGGAGTCGGAACGGATGAGGATCACGATATCCCCAAAGGTGGCATTTCGAAGGGACATGGTCTCCTTACCGGTAACGGGATCTTTTTCCCTTTCGGTAACGCACTTTACCCCTTCCGCGGTGAGCTCCAGGATCCTTTTCGCGATCATCTCCGCTTCCAGGGTCAGTTTGTCATCCTTGGAGATCTTCGGCTCTGCATCCTTATCCTTTTTCTTGTCTTTTTCCTTTTCTTTGGTCTTTTCTTCGCTTTTCTCTTCTTCCGCACCCTCTTCGGCATCTTCCTCGTCCGGTACAGGCGCAGGTTTCAGGTAGCGGATCAGGAGTTCCGTTTTTCCAAAGTTCTCTCCCGTAACAGGATCCGTTATCTCATAAGGCGGATACGTTGCCCCCAGTTTCAGGGCCGCATCCTCATCATAATCGATCTTGCCAAATGAATGATCCATTAAGGCCTCAAAGAGGAAGTTGACGCTGTCAATGACGCCCTCTCTGCTTCGGAAGTTCTGATGGAGGTCGATGCGTCTGCCACCGCCTCCGGGTTCTTTCGAGTATTCTGCTTCCTTTTTCAAAAACAGTTCCGGGCGTGCCAGGCGGAAACGATAGATGCTCTGCTTCACATCTCCCACCATAAAGCGGTCATTTGACCCGGAAACAGCCTGCAGGATGGTCTCTTGGACGAAGTTACTGTCCTGGTACTCATCACACATGACTTCCTGATAATAATCCCGGTAAAACAGAGCCGTATCCGTGGGAGTCCAGCCTGCTTCTCCCTCTTCGTGCCGGCACAGGATCTTCAGGGCAATATGCTCAAGATCCGAGAAATCCCCAAGGTTCTTCTTCCGTTTTGCCTCGGAAAAAGCCTGTTCGAAAGCAAGTACAAGGCGGATCAGTTCCGCAGCGTTCTTTGCTGCAAGTTCTCCATATCTGCTGATGGCATCATCACTATAGAGGAAGTAGCTGCCACAAAGTTTCTCGATGCGCTCTTTGGCCCCGTTCCGAAGCTTCTTGCAGCGGTCCCTCATCTCCTTATCTACGGAAGGATCCTTTTTGGAGGAAAGGATGCCGAAAGGAACGCCTTCGGCAATGGCCCGAAGTTCTTCCCAGGTTTCTGCCTCCTCAATCCCCTCCAGGGAATCCAGCGATGCATCGAGGTTTTCTCCGTACATCCAGGGTCCGCCGGCGGTCTCTGCCATTTCCCTGCAGGCAAGCAGACGTTCCCGTGCATCCAACAGGGCATTTCGTACCTGGTCCATGGCATAGGATACAAAGATATTGTCTTCCCACTTTTCCCCTTTTTTCAGGCACAGATCCTCTTCATGGGACTTTAGCCAGTCATGGGGCCAGGGATAACTCATGGCGTAATCATAGAGTTTGAAGATGATCTCTTCCACATCATCATCCGTTTTCCCCGTACTGAGGGCCTCCATGGCCCGCAGGAAATCCGGAGATTTCGCGGCATACTCCGCTTCCAGCAGTTCTCCCAGCACATCCCTGCGGATCATGGCCAGTTCCCCTTCATCTCCCACGCGGAAGCCGGGATCGATTCCCGCTTCCCGGAAATGATTTCGGAGCAAAAAAGTGCAGAAACTGTGGATCGTGGAGATCTGGGCGTTGTGGATCAGTGCCGACTGGCGTTGCAGATGCAGATCATCTGGGAATTTGGCGAGTTCATCCGCAATGGCTTTCCCGATCCTCTCCCGCATCTCCGCGGCTGCGGCCTTGGTAAAAGTCACCACAAGAAGACGGTCCACATCAATACGGTCATCTTCTTTCTCCGTCAGTTCTTCGGGCTTTCTGTCCGCGGGACCTGCGATCCGTCGAAGGATGCGCTCCACAAGGACTGCGGTCTTACCGGAGCCTGCTGCCGCGGAGACCAGTATATTCTCGTTTCTGAGGTCTATGACCTTTTGCTGGTCATCTGTAAATTTCATTTAAGTTCCTCACGTATCTTTTCAAGGAGTATGTTTCCATCCATTTTCTCAAGTTCCCGATGGCAGTACCCCGGTATTTTTTCGTCATAGCCGCATACGGTCCGGAATGCACAGTATTTGCAGGCATCCAATTTCTCCATCTCATAAGGGGATACGGAGATCACCCCGTTTCGGATCTCTTCGGTCTTCTTTTTGATGATCAGATCCGCATATTCGGAGAGTTTCCGCATGTCGTCTTCATCGACCTGAAGGATGCTGTTTTCTCCCTTTCTTGTGGACCCGTCCTTGTTCAGGGTCAGTGCGATGGCCTGAAACGCTCCGGCTTCTGCCCTGTCCACATGGGCTCTGACGGCAGGATCCCCGGACACAACTCCATGCATCCGCAGTTTCTTTCGGATCTCATCCAAAGCAGCCTGCTCTGAAGCATCCTCCTTCAGATCTACAAGGGGATCATCCAGGTGATAATAGAGCACACCCGCGGGGTGAGCATCCTTGTTTTCATCCAGGACTGCCGAAAGATATGTCATGAGCTGGATATCGATGCCATGATAAAAGAGATCCATCCGGAATTTCTTATTTCCGGACTTATAATCCAGGATCTTGATATAAGAGCCATCCTCCGTTTTATCCAGTCGGTCAATGATACCCTTTAAAGGAGTGGCATCTCCGCCTCTGATGTATTCTTTCTCATACTCTGCGGGTTCCATATCCCCCTGTTGAAGCTGGAAACGAAGAACGTCCACGGTCCTTTTCATGATCCGCTCGATCCGGTATTTCACGGCGGTGCTGCGCTCGGTATCGTATAAAAGTCCCTGATCATAACCGATCACGGTACGGTCCACAATATCTTTCAGCAGTTCATTTCCCTTATCATCCGGGAAATCACGAAGGGTATAGCCCTCTTTGATCAGCGCCTTAGAAAAATCTTTCAGGATCTCATGGAAAACGGATCCCATATCCTTGCTTTCAAAAGAATGATCCTCTTTTTCCCGAAGCTGCAGCCCGTATGACAGGAAATGGGCATAGGGGCACTCCGCAAACTTCTCCAATCTGGATACGGAGCCCTTCATGTGCTCTCCGTAAAGAGCAAGGGCCAGTTTTGCATCCAAGGGGAGGTCCTTATATCTTGCAAAGGCAGAATTTAGCAGGATCTTCTCCGTTTCCGCGTCATACTGATCAAACAGAGACAGCGCCGCAGAAAGTGCACCTTCTTCGGCAAATACCCGGTCGGAGGCCGCTCTTTCCCCGGAGGCAGCTCTGCGCAGTTCATCCGCCAGGAACAAACGTCCGTCGGGACTACTTTCCATCCTGTGGTACTCCGAAAT
>JAFUUM010000055.1 GCA_017477805.1 Lachnospiraceae bacterium | reverse complement strand
GATAAATACAGGAGCTTCCAAGGAACTCCAGCTTCTTGCAGCCATTTTTCCAAGCCGCATGGATAACGTTCATCTCCAGGATCATGTTATCATACATAAAGTCCGCCAGGGCGCTCTCGTTTGCAACGATGCCGCCCACCTTGGCTGCAGCAAGAAATACATACTCGGGCTTTTCTGCTTCAAAGAACTCATTTACCGCGACCTGATTGCACAGGTCCAGTTCCTTGTGGGTTCTTGTAATGATATTGGTGTATCCCTGTCTCTCTAATTCTCTGACGATGGCAGAACCCACCATGCCTCTGTGGCCTGCCACATAGATCTTTGCATTCTTTTCCATTTATTTCACCGCTTTCTCCCGTTTTGCCAGTTCTCTGTCGTGCTCTGCCATGATCCGTACCAGTTCCTCGTAGGAAGTCTTCTGGGGATTCCATCCAAGAACAGTCTTTGCCTTGGTGGGATCACCCCAGAGATTGTCCACGTCGGTAGGACGGAACCACTGAGGATTTACGCAAACCAGCATCTTGCCGGTGGCTGCATCATAGCCTTTCTCGTCAACGCCTTTGCCTTCCCAGCGGATGGTGATGCCGTTTGCTGCAAAAGCTTTCTCCGTAAAGTCCCGAACCGTATGCTGAACGCCGGTAGCGATGACAAAATCATCGGGAGCTTCCTGCTGCAGGATCAGCCACATGCATTCCACGTAATCTTTCGCATAACCCCAGTCACGAAGAGAGTCCATATTTCCAAGTTCCAGATGGTCCTGCAGCCCTTCTGCGATGCGACCGGCTGCCAGAGTGATCTTTCTGGTAACGAAGTTCTCACCACGGCGCTCGGACTCGTGGTTAAAGAGGATACCGTTTACGGCAAACATACCGTAAGCCTCTCTGTACTCCTTGGTGATCCAGAAGCCGTACTGCTTTGCAACTGCATAAGGACTGTAGGGATGGAAGGGCGTGGTCTCCTTCTGAGGCACTTCCTCAACCTTTCCGTAAAGCTCGGAAGTGGATGCCTGGTAAAATCTCGTCTTCTTCTCAAGACCCAGGATGCGGAGCGCTTCCAGGATACGCAGAACGCCGATGGCATCCACGTCTCCGCTGTACTCCGGAACGTCAAAGCTTACCTGTACGTGGGACTGAGCTGCCAGGTTGTAGATCTCATCGGGCTGTACCAGGTTGATGATACGGATCAGAGAAGAAGAATCCGATAAGTCACCATCGTGAAGTGTGATCTTGTGATCCGCGATGAGGTGGTCGATGCGGGCGGTGTTGGAAATGGAGGCACGTCTGGTGATGCCGTGTACCTCATATCCCTTCTCCAGCAGAAACTCTGCCAGGTAAGATCCGTCCTGTCCTGTGATACCTGTAATAAGCGCTTTTTTCATGTCCTAATTCCTTTCATGTTGAAATCTGAGTTCCAGAATCTTGTTTCTATTTGCACAATTTACGTTATCTTACCACCACACGTTTTCTTTGAAAATTGACTTTCTTGCCTTTCATTTGCATTATCTTGACCACGCGAGAATCCGCATATATACTGAATTCATACACGATATGCCTTAAAGATTGCACAGAAGAAAGGGCTTCCCCCAAGCGCATGAGCAACATAAATACAGAACCCACCACAACCAATAAAGAATACTTCCGAGGAGAATTCAGCGCCTCCGACAGACTGTTATATACGCCCTCGGAGTTCGCCCGCTCCAACCTCCTGTACCTGCAAGAGATTGGACATCTCCGGGCTCTCAAATCCCATGTGAGTAAGCGTCGAAACCTGGACTCCTTCCTGTTCTTTCGAGTGCGCTCGGGGAGCGGACTTCTTGGATACGGTGGACGGGAATATACTCTTTCCGCCGGAGACTGCGTGTTCATTCACTGCAAGGAGCCCTATTTTCACAGCACGGGTGATGACTTGTGGTCCCTGGAGTGGGTCCACTTCTACGGGGAAACCATGCTCCCCATTTACGCCAAGTACTTGGAACGAGGCGGAAAACCCGTAATCCATCCGGAGGAAGATCCCGACCTGGCAGACAGCACCGCGGCCGGCAGGTTATGGAACACTCTCAATGAGATCGCCCACTCCTCGGATTACATCCGGGATATCCGGATCAACGAAGTCCTGTCTTCACTCCTCAGCTTTCTCATGTCCTACAGTTGGGATCCCGGACTCTCCCCGGAGTCCATATCGGAAACGGCACTTCTCCCCGTCAGACGCCAGGTTTCCGCCCTGAAAGAATACCTGGATAACCATTACAGCGAAAAGATCACCTTGGAAGGGCTTTCCGAGATCTTCTTCGTCAACAAGTACACCCTGTCCAGAGAATTCAAGGAACTCTATGGAACCTCCATCATCAATTACCTCTTGCTGGTGCGGATCACCCATGCAAAACAAATGCTCCGCTTCACCAACCTTTCGGTCGATGAGATCGGAGCATCCTGCGGGATCACGCCCTTATATTATTTTTCACGAACCTTCAAAAAAATCGAAGGTATCAGCCCTTTGGAGTACAGACGTCAGTGGAGCTAAATTGCAGCTGTGCTTCGTTGCGTTTTCGCTACGGAACGCTTGTCGCAACTGTATAGATCACGCGCTCGGCAACGATCATACGGGCGGCTTCATTGTAGTGAACGCCGTCCTCTAAAAACAAGTTAGCGTTATCAGGAGTGATGCCCAGTTCCGTGAAGTTATCGAGGCAGAGAACGCTTTCCGCGGTGGCCGCCTCTTTTGCGGCGATGGCATATTCTTCCAAAGTGCCGCCGTGATCATACATGGGGATCGTACCGTTCTCGAAGAAGGTCGTCGGATTCGGGGTCATAACGATGATCACCGCCTCGGGATAAGCTTCCTTCAGTTCCCGGATCCCTTCCCGGATCGCACCTTCATAGGCCGTTTCATCCTCCGGACCGGCTCCCATCACAGGATTTCCCGCAAAATAATCATTCATTCCAAAATTAACAACAAAAAACAGCTTCTTACCGGAATGATCATCCGCCAGGTACCGCTCTAATGACTCTTTATAGGGACAATTCTCCGGCGAACGGCTTACTTCTCCGTCCCGGAACGCCCGCAACATGGATAAGAACGAATTGATATCTTCCACAGGGTCCTTAGTTGAACCCACAGCACCGCCCTTTCCCAGATTATAGGTCCTGGCACCGCTTAAGCCCGAAATAACCCCCGGAATGGATGCGGAATTGGAATAATTACCGATGATGCTGTCCCCCAGTAACACCACATCACAGCCGGAAAGATCCGGATAAACAGTAGGGTTCTCCCGTTCTTTCGCGATATGCCCAGTCAGTATTCCCAGGCACTCCCCACAGTTGCCTTCATCAACCCGGTATTTCCGGTCCGCAAAACTAAGGAGCATCAGCCGCTTTGCGATATCGGAATTGGGCAGCTCTCCAACGAAATTCGTGCCGTTCAGGATCAGCCAGCGCTCGTACCCGTGGAAAAAAACATAGGTCTTTGAGATCCCGGATAACTCTTTCATCCACGTCTCGTAAGCGCCCATGATCTCAGTCTCTTCCTCTTCCGGAAGTCCTACCCAGGTGGATAAAGGATGGGATGCCATCATGCACAGGATCTCTGTATCCGAATGAGTATCTGCGAAATCTCTGACCACCTGAACAAAGGCTGCAAGTTCTTCCGAACCCTCTTCAGAAGAAACCGCCATGGGATCCAGGTACAAAAACACCTGCTCGGGAGCAGCCGCTTTCGAAAGCACAAGTCCAAGATCCTCTGCCTTTGAAACCGGCGCTGTGATGACCTTCGTCTCCAGCCCCAGAAAATCCGTAAAGATCGGCAGATCAAAGTTCGTTAAGTCCAAATTTCCGCAGAACAACCCCGGAGCATAGATCTCCTCCATAGCCTCAATCTCTGACGAGGTCAGCGACGGAAGCGTATGCACTTCCGGAGTTTCAACCATTTCCGCGCCGGAAGAACCCCCATCCGTTCCCCCGTTTCCGACTCCACAGCCCGAAAGAGAAAGTCCCGATAATGCAACCAGCAGGGCTGCCATAAGCAGTCCTGCCGTTAAATTTTTAAACCAAATGTCCTTTTTCACGGATTACCTCGATCACGCTGTCCACATATTTCTCACAGATCTCATCCGTTCCTGCTTCCACCATAACACGGATCACAGGCTCGGTACCGCTCTCACGAACAAGGATACGGCCATCATCTCCCAGCTCATCGGCAACTTTCTTGGCCGCTGCCTGAACATCGGGATCATTCTGTGCATCGGGTTTGGACTTCACCCGTACATTTTTTAATACCTGAGGGTAGAACACCACGGGAGCAGCCAGCTCACTCATGGGCTTTTCCTTTGCCAGCATGACTTCCATCATCTTCAGACTGGTGAGGATACCGTCTCCGGTAGTCTCATACTTGGAGAAGATGATGTGACCGGACTGCTCGCCACCAATGCGGTTTCCGGTGTTCACCATGTTCTCGTAAACGTACTTATCGCCTACCGCAGTCTTATCGTACTCGATTCCCACCTTATCAAAGGCTTTATAGAGACCAAAGTTGCTCATTACCGTGGTAACGACTTTGTTATTCATAAGCTTACCGCGCTCTTTCATGTACAGACCGTACACGTACAGGATGTGATCGCCGGTAAGGACATTACCCTTTTCATCAACACAAAGGCATCTGTCGGCATCGCCGTCGTAAGCAAATCCGATATTCAGCCCGTTATCTACAACGAACTTCTGCAAATGCTCGATATGGGTGGATCCGCAATCGGTATTGATGTTATATCCGTCGGGAGAATCATTCATGACATAGGTCTTCGCACCAAGAGCATCAAATACACCCTTTGCGATCTGCCATGCGGCACCGTTTGCAACATCAAGTCCCACCTTCACATCCTTAAAGCTGTACTTGGACATGGAGATCAGATGACCGATATAGCGGTTTCTCCCTGCCACGTAGTCCACGGTACGGCCGATCTCTTTTCCGTCAACAACGGGAACTTCCACCTTGCCGTCGATGAACTCCTCCACCTTCAAGATGGTCTCTTCATCCATCTTCTCGCCCTGACCGTTGATCAGCTTGATGCCGTTATCGTAAAAGGGATTATGGGATGCGGAGATCATGATACCGCAGTCGAAATCATCCACCCGTG
>JAFUUM010000054.1 GCA_017477805.1 Lachnospiraceae bacterium | reverse complement strand
TTGGTCCCGGCCTCTGCAGCCGTGCTTACAGGCTCTTCCGTCTCCGCCTGAACAGCCTCAAATTCATCATCTTCCGAAAGTCCTTCCTGCCTGCGCTCCGCTTCTTCCAGCGCATCGGGGAAGGTCTCGGTTTTCGACTCCGGACCGTTCCAAAGTTCTTTAAAGAATTTCGAGACCGCTTCCTTAATGGTGTTCCAGACTTTCGCAGCCATTTCCGCAAAGGATGTCCCGGAGCCCGCCTGCGTCTCTTCCGCATTCTCCGGTTCCTTTACAGCCGCAGTGGACTTCACATAGGAATCCTTCTGTTCGGCAGAGGGTTCCGCCGCTGCCGCCTTTGGTGTGCTCCCGGCTTCCGTTTTTTTCTTCCCGATCTCCAGGATCACTCCGGGATCTTCTCCCCTGCTCTTTTCATCCTTTTTCAGGCCTGCGTTTCCAAGGTCAAAATCCGCGCCGTTTCTGCCTACCTTCCGGTTTACTTCCGTCTGATATGCCTGCAGTCTGGGATTACCGTTAATCTTGATCGCCATATTGATCCAGCCTCATATTGGTACGAAGATACACAAAGGGCTGCTATCAAACAGACAGCAGCCCTAAAACTCATTTTATACGATCTTGTGGATCCAGCCTTCGGGCGCTTCGATACGACCCATCTGGATGCCGGTAAGGCAATCGTACAGTTTCTTTGTAACAGGGCCCATCTCATCCATTCCGCTGGGGAAGCAGATCTCGGTACCGTGGTCCACGATCTTTCCTACAGGGGAGATCACGGCTGCGGTTCCGCAAAGTCCGCACTCTGCGAAGTCTTTTACTTCGGACAGGAGTACTTCTCTCTGCTCCACTTTCATATTCAGATAATGTTCTGCCACATACATCAGAGAACGTCTGGTGATGGAAGGCAGGATGCTGTTGGACTTGGGTGTTACAAGAACATTGTCCTTGGTCACGAACAGGAAGTTTGCACCGCCGGTCTCCTCAACCTTGGTCCTTGTTGCGGGGTCAAGGTACATGTTCTCAGCGTAGCCCTCCTCATGGGCTTTCACGATGGGATACAGGCTCATGGCATAGTTCAGGCCGGCCTTGATGTTACCGGTGCCGCAGGGGGCTGCTCTGTCGAAATCGCTGACACGGATGGTCAGGGGCTTTGCGCCGCCCTTGAAGTAAGGTCCAACGGGTGTTACGAACACACGGAACATATACTCATCAGCGGGCTTAACGCCGATAACGGGGTTGATACCCATCATGTAGGGACGGATGTATAACGTAGCGCCGCTGCCGTAAGGGGGCACCCATGTTTCGTTGGCTTTGACCGTTTCTTCCACCGCTTTGATAAAGCGCTCCTCAGGGAAGACGGGCATTTCCAGACGTTTTGCGGAATCCACCATACGACTTGCGTTCAAGTCAGGTCTGAATGTGACGATGTGGCCATCCTCTGTAGTGTATGCCTTCAGGCCTTCGAAGCAGGTCTGTGCGTACTGAAATACGCCGGCACATTCATTCAATGTGATGTTGGGATCGTCGGTGATATGGCCCTCATCCCATGCACCGTTTTTGAAAGTGGATACATATCTGGCGTCTGTCTGCATGTATCCAAATCCCAGGTTACTCCAATCTAACTGTTTTTTCTCCATAGTATGCCTCCTCAAGCATTTTCTTTTTTTCGTTATAAAGGATAGTTTAGTCCCACAAACGAATTTTGTCTATTCATTTCTTTATCCGTCGGTATTTTTGTGTTCAAATATTCATCCGACCATCTTAAGGTCTGACAAAACGATAGATCGGGATTCCCCAATAATCATCTGCCTGCACGACTTCAATCTCTTCTCCGTAATGTTCCCGGACATAGCGAAGTTTCAGGTCAAGGAACAGATCTCCCACCAGGTAGACGTTATCATTTTCCACCAGCATACGGTACACATCCGGCGTTCCGGAATACCCCGCGGTCTTATCAAAGATCGGCGAAGGTACAAGCCACCCGCTGTCCAGAACGAGATTATCTACACTTCCCAGTGTGGATCCCTCAAAAGGTGCAAATGTCTCCGTCCATGCATCATCCGACGTATCCATGACATACAGGTTTTCAGGATGGTTCTGCAAAGTAATGAAAAAAGCTTCCAGCTGGGCTTTTCTTCCCGGATCTGCCTCCGTCTTTTCCGCCGTCAGGATGCCGCAACTGATCACGGCATAAAAAAGCAGAACTGCCGAAACAGCGATCCGGGCTCTCCTGGATGCTGCTTTGACCGCCGCCGCATCCATGGCATAGACCGTCAGCACCATGGTGCAGATCAAGGGGATAAAGATCACACGTTCAAACCATCTCCCAATATAAAAATAATACGCCAGTTCCGCCAGCATCAGCGCACAGATCCCACCCATAAACAGATCCGCCGTCTCAAAAAAGGAAAAGAATACAGCCAGCAAAAGAAGGGTCATGACAAAACGTCTGTTTTGCACATAATTATCTTCAAACTGGACCAGATACTGCCGCAGGGTATGATGCTCCTTTGTATAGCTTTCCTTGAAAGCCACCGTGTTTGCCAGTTTTTCAGCAGAAAACCAGGTAGTATCTGCATAGTGCCAGCTCCGGAACATCTGCCAGTCGGTCTCGCTCCATCCCAGCTCGCGATACGCTTCCTCATTGGTGTACACCGGAGGCATACCGTAATCCAGAAGTTCCGTCCGAAGGCTGTTGTAGCGGGTAAACTCCCCCCACGTGCCGCGTCCACATGCCACACGATCCGTCATTGCAAGCAGAACAACCACCAGCGCTACGGATCCGACTGTCATCACCGTCTTTTTGATCATTTCCCGGGAATGATCATAATACAGGATCCGACCCAGGATCAGGATCCAGAATGGTACCGTGAGGGCAAATGCGCTGATCCGGAGCATACAGCCAAATGCCACCAGTATGAGCCCAAAGATAATACGAAAGAATTTCCCTCTTTTCCTGATCGCATCCGTCAGCCCCACAAGCCCGCAGATACCCAAAAGACCCGCAAACTTGGTAAAACTGATCCCATGGTACAACGTAGGAAAGGAGATCAGATAAATCAGGGATGTCATAAATGTACCAAAAACGATCCCAAGGTTTTCGGAAAAGACTCTCTGCAACAGGGTAAATCCCACCAGCATACCGATAAAGTAGGACAACACCAGCGCATTGTATTGAGGAAACAGGGTATGGATACCGGCCGCGATCTTGCCAAGCACAACATTTCGGTAGATGGTGTATCCGGAATACGCCTTTCCGAAAAAGCCAAAGGTAACAAAAGAGGCCAGAGCATCATCATTGTCTTCCCAGACAATATACCCGATCCGCCAGGCATATATGGTCAGGGCCACCATGGCAAACAAAAACAGGACCGTGCCGATGTTTTCCTTTATCAAGTTTAAGTAAGTTTTCTTTTCAATCTTCATTTGAATTTCTTTACCAGACAGTCATATAACACATCCGCTGCCACCGCGAAGGCAGTGCACACCGCCATCAGCACCAGCCAGATCAGGGCGCTGTAACGGAAGGAATAAGTAAAACCGCGAAACAGCGTCAGGTACACAAAGGTGTGGACCAGATACATGGTCATGGAGTGTTTGCCCCAGAACCGGAGGATCAGGCCGATCACCGGGATCTTCGAAAGGAGAAAAGCGGAGCCAAAGCAGAAAACAAGAGCCACCGCACCCTCGGTGATGTAAGAATAGTTTTCCCGGATCAAATAGTTCTGGCGAACGGGAATACAGATGGCCATCAAAAGAAGAAAGGCCACAGCCTTACCCCAGACCGGGATCTTCCATTCTCTGATGCGTCCGTTCCAATCACCGGAAAAGGCGCAGACGCCCCAGATGGCCGCGCAGATGTACATGTAATAATAGGTGTTCATCTCCAGGAAAAGCGGGAGCAGCATCGCAAGAGGCAAAAGCAGCCATTTTATTTTCTGTGCTCCCCGGTAAAGGACAGGCACCATCAAAATGATCAGATAGGCCAGCGGCATGTACCACCAGGTCAGGTTCAGGGTGGGCGTTCCGAAAAGTTCCGCAAGGCCCAGCATATCCGTTACCGTACAGACTGCCCCCTGAAAGCCCGTTCCGTAAAGATTACCGTAGTCAAAAAACATCCACAGGCAGGCATTGATCAAAAGGTACACGAAAACAAACCGCAGCATCAGCGAGATCAGCCTTTTTGCGGTGCTCTTCACCGCCGTTCCCGTTTCGAAATAACCGGAACCGGCCTCCCGGATCTTCGCAGAGATCCCATAAGCGCTGAGGAAAACAAACATGGCAACACAGATGTTTCCAAAGCCGCTGAGCATCAAAAACACCTCTTTGGAAAAAGGAGCAAAGATCACCCCCAGGTTTTCCACATCCGCCGCTTCATGGAAGAGGTGATAGAAAAACATGAGGCTGATGGCCACGCCTTTTGCGGTCAGGGTATCCGATTTTGTAAATGTCTTTGTTTCAGGATCCATAGGTTTCAACTCGTTTCGTTGGTTTCTCGTTCACTTATTGTTCCGATGCTCCGTCAGGTCCGGTGGCTCCAAGGATCACCGCTGACACCACCGGCAGGAGCCACATGTACGCGTAGGCATACCGAGGATGATCGAAAAATGCCGGAGCAGCCAGGCAGATCAACAAACTCACAAAGAGGGGTACAAGAAGGACTCCGCCCTTTTTCTTTGTCTTAAAAAGAGCATAGGCGATGACGAACAAAAGCCAGGTATAGAGTCCCACGTTCTGCAGTGCGGAAAAGACCGTGATCCGGTCCGCAAAACGGTACAGGAACAAGACCACTTTTCTCCCCCCGGGGATCAGCCCGTC
>JAFUUM010000053.1 GCA_017477805.1 Lachnospiraceae bacterium | reverse complement strand
AGATCATAAATAAAAGTCCAATCGATCGCACTATCTACAAGCCGTAGGAGGTGATCCTTGGGTACCATGTCATCCATGCAGAACATCTGGATCTGATTTCTTTTCTTATCAGCGTTTTGCGTCATCATGTTGGAAAAGCCCTCCATTTATTAGCTTTATTATAACACAAAATGACACAAATGTCATGTTTTTTTGTAAAGAAAAAAGCCCAAACATCGAAATGTTTGAGCCTTTGTCTACAGTCTGAGGCCGGAGAAATGATCTCCGGCCTTTATATATGCTATGAATAATCCGTGGGAGGGTGCTAGGCCTGAATAAGACCGGCGCTCCGAAGTCTCCCCTGAAGGGCGGAGCCAAGGAAGGCAGCGATGACGATCTTAATGGCATCACCGGCAAGGAAGGGCAGGACCCCTGCAGCAATTGCAGCTTTTGCGGTCATGTGAGCGCTGTAGGCCAGCCATACGGTACCAAGCGTATAAAGAACAGCTGTGGCAACCACCATAACCAGAATGCTCGCAAGGATCATGCGGGCTTTTTTTGATCCCGGTTTACTTGTGGCAGACCTTCCAAGCGTCTCTCCGGGCCCAACAAAGAGTCCGCAGATCAGCACCAGCAGGAGATAGCCGATAAGATAGCCACCCGTAGGGCCGGCGATCACGCCGATGCCGCTTCGGCCGGCGGAAAAGACAGGGACACCCAGTATACCCACCAGCAGGTAGATCAGGACACTGACGACTCCAAGTTTCCAGCCAAGGATATAGGCAGTCAAATAGATCACCAGCGTAGCAAGCGACAACGGGATGGGACCTACGGGAATTGAGAAGGGACCTACGACGCATAAAACTGCTGCCATCAGAGCTGCCAAACACATTTCTTTAACACTCATTTTTTTCATATCTGTTTAAATACCTTCCATTTATCTGATCGAATTGTTAACCACACCGCATGGAGTGGGTTAACAATCAAATGATAATGCGGTGTTTTACGGGTGTCAAGGGGATCTTATGGCAAAATTTGCGAAACAGGCGAAAGAAAAGGGCAATATGTGACGATTTAGAATCTGACAGATAGCAATAAATGCACTAAATTATCTGAAATGTATATACATAAAAGGTATATACACAGATAACTTAAAAAGTCAAGTACCAATTATGTAATAATTTATTCAAAATGGGTGACCAATTTTAAGCGATTTTAGAATATGATGATATTAGGATGAGATGATACACGGGGATTCTGTATCCCCAAGTGGCCGCAAGGCCCATTGTAACACAGAAAACGACAGTTTCAAAGGAAAAAAGCGGAGGGGAAAATCTATGAAGAAAAGGAGAAGAAGACTTACAAACAGAGTTCTGGCGTTTGTAATGGCGTTCAGCCTGATCGCTGTAACATTCTACAGTGATTACGCAGTGGCCTTTGCCGATGAATTGCCGGCTTCAGAGCAGCAGGTTCAGGAAGAAGAACCCGCCGGAGCAGCAGAGCAGGTGGAAGAGGAACAGCCTGTGACGGATGAGCAGGATGTTGATCAGCCGGATTCTGCAGAAGAGGATGAGGAAGAAGCTGATCAGCAGGACGAAGATAACCAGCCTGTAGAAGGACAGCAGGGTGGAGAGGGATCCGAAGAAGATGCTGAGCCCATTCGGCTTATGGCTGTCGGTGCTCTCGGGGGAGAAGGATCCGAAGCGCTGGTCGCGGAAGCCGTAGCAGCAGAGCTGGCGGTCGATGCAGTGATCGCTGAAACCGAAGAGACCGAAGAAACGGAAGAAACCGAGGAGACGGAAGAAACCGAGGAGACGGAAGAGACTGAAGAGACGGAAGAGACCGAGGTCGTGATCCCGGAATATGAAGTGATCTATTACGTGGACGGCGGCGAGTACACAAGGCAGACTTATGTCGAAGAGGAAACCATCTCCCTCCCTCAGGCACCTTTTAAAGCAGGATATACATTTGAAGGCTGGTACGCAGGAAGCGGAAAGCTCCAAAACGGCGATGCCATTTCAGATAACATTACCGCAAGCGCATCCTTTGAACCCATCCGGATCTACGATGTGGAAGTGCGCTACTACTACACATACGGCGGAACCCGCTTCCCGCTGGGAGCAACCAACATCCGCATCGAGAGAAGCAGACTTCCCATTGAGATCGCATCTCCCGACAGCGCAGTGGTTGGCGAAGTACCTGATACTCCGACCTATTATCCTACTGTTTCCAAAGTAACTGTAACGGAAGCAGACCTTGGGAACCTGGCAAGTCAGTATGACGAAGGCCCGGTGACCATCGGCGTCATCACCCCCTTCGAAGTGGAATTTGTTCCTACGGATATCAGCTACACCGCAGTTTACCTTTTGAAAGATTTGGAAGGTGATGCTTACACCCAGGTATATTCCCAGGAGATCAACGCCACCAAGGGCGCTACCGTAACACCTCCCATTATCGCCATTACGGGCGGTGAGTACGAGACCGCAGATGTGCGGGAACTGACGGATGAAGGCATGACGCTGAACGTGTACTACCTTCGTAAGAATTACACCCTCAGCTTTGATGTGGCAGACGGAACCTACGTTGACTCCGTATACGCTCCTTACGGAACGGAGATCTCCACAGCCATCATTCCCAAGAAGACCGGCTATTCCTTCGAGGGATGGTACCTGGATGCTTCTTACGATCAGGCAGCACCGGCGACCCTGAACCTGCAGGAAAACACCACCCTGTATGCCAAGTGGGAGCCCGCGGAAGTCCGCGTCACCGTTATTTATCAGATTGAAAATGCAGACGATACCAATTATTCCTTCCTGGATACGGTAGAAGCAGTTGCCACCGCAGGAACTTACGTGTACATCGATCGCGAGTGGGCGGATGAGTACGCCCCCGCGTCCCTGGAAAAGAACCATTTCACCTACAAAGACGGAAGTGAAGACGTCTATGTAAAACCCGATGGAACAACGATCCTGACGGCAAGATACAGCAGAAATAAATACACTATTACCTGGAATGGAGAACGGTTTGACACCAACAATAATCAACAGGGAGGAAGCTGGTGGAGCAGCACTTATACCTCCTATGGTACCGCAACCATCACCGCCAAGTACGGTGCCAACATTTCCGCCGAGTGGAAACAGAAATTCAACGATCCCTGGCAGGACTATTCCTGGAGTTACACCGTTAACAACGACATGAAGTTTGTCAGCGTTGACCTGATGCCCGGTGAGAACAAGAGAGTTTACCAGTTCATGAACAAATCCACCAAGACCCAGTATCAGCGGTTCTGGCTGGAGAACTACACCGGCGCCGGAGTGGCGACAAAGGTTCGAAACGGCATCACCTACGGCCTGTTCAAGACGGATGTGTCCCACTTTAATTACCTGGTTGAATCTTCCGAGTACAAAGATATGGAAGGCTACACCAAAGCGGGCGCAACCTTCGGTAAGACCGAAAACGCGGAAAACTTCAATTACACCTGGGGACCTTACGGAAACAATGCGAACAATCCCACCCCGGATGTGATGTACGCAAACTTCTACTACAATGCAAAGACCTACACGCTGACCTTCTTCAACAGCAACAACGACCAGATCGTCAGCTACAACGTGAAGTACAACGCCGACCTTTCCGGCTACATTTCAAATGCCGGCACCGCGGCAGCTTCTTATAAGCCGGTGGCGGATGCACAGTTTGCAGGCTGGTACGAAGATCTTGGCGGCGGAACACCCAATTCCTTCACGAAGATGCCTACTGGCCTCGGCCTCTACGCCAAGTGGATCCTGCCGGAGCGCACCATTACTTTCGTGGACGGTTTCACCGGCGAAAATGTAATCCTGAACAGCCAGACCAAGACCTACGGCGAGACCGCAGATACCTATAACCCGACAACAACCCATCAGGGTTACACCTTCGTAGGCTGGTTTGAAGATGCAGCCTGCACGGACCAGTACGATGAAGCAAAACCGCTGACGGAAAACATCACCGTTTACGCAAAGTGGAATCAGAAGATGCTGGAATACACCGTGAAGTACGTGGATGGAGCCGGGGCGAACCTGGCATCCCCGAAGACCGTGATGAACCAGACGCTGCTTCTGGGTGCTACCGTTACCGAAAAGGCAATCCAGATCTCCGGCATGCTTCCGGATGAAACGGAAAAATCCATTGAGCTGGGATACGAAGAAAACCTGATCACCTTCGTTTATTCTACGAAACCCCAGACCATTACCTACGAGGTACGGTACGTGATCCGCACCGAGGACGGAACGGAAAGTCTTTACTCCAGCGTGGAAAAGACGGTTCCCGGAACGACCGTAAGCGTCACCGAAGCAGCAATCAGCATCGGCGACGGCTATTATCCTATCGTGAACACCATTGAGCAGGAACTGACTGCCGGTGAAAACGTGATCACCTTCTACTACCTGCCCTATAAGACAGGTACCGTGATCATCCACTACGTGGATATGGATGGCAATTCCATCCGTGAAGACGTTACCGAAACAGGGTTGAAGCCCGGAACGATCTACACCATCCAGACTTCCGTGAACGGTTACACCTATAACCGCACCGTGGATGCATCCGGTAAGGGCGTCGCAACCCGCGTTACCGTAAGAGAAGGCGAGAACGTCAGATACGTTTATTACAAGAAGAACCTGACCATTACAGCCAAGAACAAGAGCAAAGTCTACGACGGCACAGCTCTTGTCAGCGAAGGATTAGAGGACCTGTTAAGTGTGGAAGGCCTGGCAGCAGGACATGCACTTACCGGTATTTCCTACACAGGATCTCAGCTGGAAGTTGGCAGCAGCAAGACGTATCCCGCAAATGCAGTGATCACCGGAGCATCCGATGGTTACTACAAAGTGATCTACAGATCCGCAAACCTGACAGCCACGAAGGCAACGGTTGATATCGTGATCAAAGGCGATACCGGCAGTGTTACTTACGACGGACAGCCTCACGAGATCGGATACGAAGTGAAATCCATCACCGCAGGATACAATGTAGGGGACATTCTCAACATCGCAGAGGGAACCACCCTTTCCGAAACCGATGCAGGAACCTACACGCTGGATTTGAGCGACAAGTTCACCGTAAAACAGGGAGCGGTAGGAAACTACGAGATCACCCTGCACGTGACAAACGGCAGCCTGGAGATCAAGCCCGCGACCCTGACAGTGACAACCGAAAGTGCGAATAAGCCTTACGATGGAACCGCACTGAAGGCACCCGGCTCGATTTCCGGATTTGTAAACGGTGAAAGCGCAGTCTTTACCGTGACCGGATCCCAGACTGAAGTTGGAACATCCTCCAACACCTATGAGCTGAACTTCACGGGAGCAAGTGCAAAGGCAGGTAACTATCAGATCTCCGAAAGCATCGGAACCCTGGAAGTCACCGCAAATGCCACGGCGATCACCGTAACCATCAATGGTGAGACTGCTACGGCAACTTATGACGGAGCGTCTCACTCCATCAGTGGATATACGGTAGACATCGATAACGACCTGTACAGCGAAGCCGACATCGCCTTCAACGGCACGGCAACAGCAGAACGGACCGAGTTCGGCAAGACGGACATGGGTCTGACAAAAGAGATGTTCTCCAATAACAATCCCGCATTCACAAATGTTACTTTCAAGGTGAACGACGGTTACCAGGAGATCACCAAGCGGGATGTCACCGTGGTCATCAAGGGTAAGCAGAAGAGCTTTACCTACGACGGACAGGCCCACAGTGTAAACGGCTACGATGTCGTAAGCATCAGCGATGCCCTTTATACCGAAGACGACTTCATCCTGACCGGCACGGCAACAGCGGAAAGGATCGAGAAGGGTAAGACCGATATGAGCCTTACCGCAGACTCCTTCCAGAATAACAACCAGAACTTCAACGTCACCTTCAGTGTGATCGACGGATACGTCCGCATCGTTCCGTTGAGCGTAGTATTCACAGTACCCGATGCACAGAAGAAGTACGACGGAAGCGCCTTTACGGCGGATACCTACCAGGCATACCTTGCAGCAAATGACCTGAAAGTCGGCTATCAGGGACTGCCGGAAGGGCTGACCGTACAGGGCGGTACCGTGACCATCTCCATTCCGGACGGCATGATCGATGCAGGTACTTACGAGAATGTTGTTACGGTCAGCACCAATACCGTCATCACCAGAGCGGACGGCTCCGCAGTCAATTACGCGATCATCGAAGAAGGAGAGACCGCACCCGAGACCGCAAGCATCATCCTTACGGTGGAAAAGGGAAGCCTGATCATCACAAAGAGAGATGTGACCCTGACCTCTCCGACCCTGATAAGAGCTTACAACGGCGAAGCATTAACCGGTACCGTGATCGCGGTGACAGGTGACGGCTTTGCAGAGGGAGAAGGCGCAATCTACGACGTGACCGGAAGCCAGACGCTGCCGGGAACCAGCAACAACACCTTTACCTACGAACTGCAGCAGAACACCAAGACTGGCAATTACAACATCGACACCGTGATCGGCACCCTGACGGTAACGACAAGTGCCATCCCGTTGACCGTTACCTCCGGAAGTAAGGATTTCACTTACGACGGCGAAGTCCACACCCTGGATGAATACGAAGTGGAGGGTGAGCTGATGCCGGGTGATTACCTGGTGGTCAACATCACCGGAAGCATCAAGGAAGTATCCGAAAATGCGGAAGGCAACAATGTGATCGAGAGCATCAAGGTTTACCACGGAAGCACCACAGCTTCCACAGGCGCAGACAGCACGAGGCTCTTCAGCATCGTTGCGTACGCAGCGGAAGGAGATCCGGAAGTGACCGGATGCTATGACATCACTCCCGTGAACGGTACTCTCCGCATCGTAGTAGCAACCCTTACCGTAAAGGCCAATGACGCCGTGAAAGACTATGACGGCAAGGTTGTTACCGCAGAGGATATCCTGACGGCAGACGGCAAAGCCTACACCGCAGAAGGCCTCATCGACGGACAGACACTGGAAGCTGAGGCAGCAGTAGAAGAGAACCTGACCATCTCCAAAGACGGCGCAACCTACATCGTCCATGAGAACGAAGGTAACACCAGCGTAGTCATCAAAGACGCGGAAGGAAATCGAGTTGCAAACAGCAACTACAGCATCATCTACCTGCCGGGCAACGTTATCGTCAATAAGGGCGAAGGCTTTAACCTCTACCTCGTAGCCAACAGCGCGACCTACACCTACACCGGTTCACCGCTCTCTGTAGAAGGCTACATCTGGAATACCGATAACGAAGAGATCGAAGAGCTTACCATCAACAACGTAAGCGCAGGACGGACCGAAACCGAGATCGGCAGTTACGCAGTCACCTTCGCATACGAAGATGAAAAAGAAGATGTCAGACTGATCGACAGCTTCGGAAACGATATAACTCCTTACTACGACATCCACTACACCAACGGCATCCTCTTCATCGCAGCACCGGCAGGCGAAGGTGGAATTGACTCCACACCGGATTACAGAGATGAAGATGAGGACGAAGGCGAAGAGGAAGGCGGCTCCGTACTTGGCGCAAGCAGAGGCATCGAGGCAACCACCGAGAACGATCCGGTAGAAGGCGAAGTCCTCGGCGCAGGCAGAGGAAAGAGCCCGAAGACCAGCGATACCAGCAACGCAGTCCTCTGGGCGCTGGTAATGGGAAGCTCCAGTCTCGGACTTGCAGCCCTCATGACCAAAAAGAGAAGAGAAGATCAGGAATAATTTAGAAACATCGTAACCGGACCACCCTCCGGATATCGGCTACAGGAGATCCCCTCGCAGATGCCTGCGAGGGGATCTTCATGTTCAAAAATGGATTGTCGGACAATAAAAAAGAAACTGATTTAGTAATTCTGGTTTCTTTATACGAAATTTCAGAAAAACCGCAAAAATACTGCAGAGAACAGATAAATCAAAAATGTCAAGAACCAATTTTGCAGGAATCTGTTCATAAATCGTGCAACCAAAAGGCTGACCCTTCGCTAAAATATAAAATGAAACCGTGTCGGATTCTGTTTATCGACATGAAATGATATACGGAGTTTTAGGAGGGAAAGACATGAAAAGAAGGAGACGACAGAACCTGCAGACCAGGATCATGGCGTTCATCATGACCATCGCGTTGCTGGGCGTTACATTCTACAGTGATTACGCCGTAGCATTCGCAGGAGACCTGGACGAAGTTGCAGCTTCCGTAGTCGAGGAGACTCAGGAAGTCGCTGAAGAGCCCGAGGTGACCGTCGAGGAAGAGCGGACGGTGGATGAGGAGAGCGATGTTACCGAACCCGGCGATGAAAGCATCGTTTCCGAAGAGACCGCAGGCGAATCCGTGGAAACGGAAGCTACCGTAGAAGATACGGAATCCACTGACGTTTCCGAGACAGAAACATCCGAGGAGAGCATTTCCGAGGATGAAACTACTGCGGAGACCGTGGATGAAAACCAGTCCGAGGATGAGAATACCGCAGACGATTCGGATGATACCGATGAGGAAGAAGTAGCGGCCGATGAGACCGAGACCGAAGCCGAGACGGAAGAGACCGAAGAGACTGAGGAAACTGAAGAGACCGAGGAAACAGAAGAAACTCTGGAAACCGAAACCATCGAATTCGAAGAGTATACCATCACCTTCGAAGCAGGTGAGGGCGGTTCCGTTAGCGTGTCTTCTTATACCGTTTCTTCCGAGGAAGACGAGGCAAACATCCCTTCCGTATCCGCAAGTGCAGATAACGGTTATGTTTTCGT
>JAFUUM010000052.1 GCA_017477805.1 Lachnospiraceae bacterium | reverse complement strand
CCATCCATTCACCCCTGGAGGTGTTTTTGTACCCCAGTTTCCGGGTGATGCTAAAATACCGGAAAGCCCATAAGCATTATTTAAAGGGCCATTATTTCCGGGCAAGGCTCATTTCCCAGCGAGCAGCAAGAAAGACCGGCATCGAGATCCATCCCGGCGCCCAGATCGGAAAAGGCTTCTTTATCGATCACGGCAGCGGCGTTATCATCGGAGAGACCACCATCATCGGTGATAACGTGACCATCTATCAGGGCGTGACCCTGGGAGGTACGGGAAAAGAGCAGGGAAAGCGACACCCCACCATCGGAAACAATGTCATGATCAGTGCGGGCGCAAAGATCCTCGGATCCTTTACCGTAGGAGACAATTCCAAGATCGGCGCAGGTTCCGTGGTGTTATCGGAAGTGCCCTGCGGATCCACGGTTGTGGGTATCCCCGGAAGAGTGGTCAAGAGACTTGATCCATGTAGACCTCAGGATACTTTGGATCAGATCCATATGCCCGATCCCGTTAAAGAGGATATTTCCGTTTTACAGAAAGAAAATTCCGAGATGGTGAGCCAGCTTCTTGAGATGAAGCAGGAAGTCCGCAATCTCAAAAAAGAAATTGAAAAAATGAAACAGGAGTCATCATGAAAATCTACAACACCCTTACCACACAAAAAGAAGAATTTAAGCCCATCGAGCCCGGAAAGGTGCGGATGTACGTTTGCGGACCCACGGTATATAACTTCATCCATATCGGAAATGCACGTCCCATGATCGTTTTCGACACCTTCCGCAGATACATGGAATACAAGGGCTACGAAGTCAATTATGTATCCAACTTCACGGATGTGGATGACAAGATCATCAAGAAGGCAAATGAGGAAGGTGTGGATGCGGACACCATCGCAAAGCGTTATACCGAAGAGTGCAAAAAGGACATGAAGTCCCTGAATGTACGTCCCGCAACAACCCACCCTCAGGCAACCAAAGAGATCGACGGCATGATCGACATGATCTCCACCCTGATCGAAAAAGGCCATGCTTACGCTGCGGCTGACGGTACCGTATACTTCCGTACCAGAAGCTTTGCACCCTACGGCAAGCTTTCCCACAAGAACATCGACGATCTTCGGAGCGGTGAGAGAGAACTGAAAGTCACCGGTGAAGAGCAGAAGGAAGATCCCCTGGATTTCGTTCTGTGGAAGCCTAAGAAAGAAGGAGAGCCTTATTGGGAGTCTCCCTGGTGCCAGGGCCGTCCCGGCTGGCATATCGAGTGCTCGGTAATGAGCAAGCGCTATCTCGGTGATGAGATCGATATCCATGCAGGCGGCGAGGACCTGATCTTCCCTCATCATGAGAATGAGATCGCTCAGTCCGAAGCTGCAAACGGCAAGCCCTTTGCAAGATACTGGATGCATAACGCATTTTTGAACATCGACAACGTAAAGATGTCCAAGTCTCTGAATAACTTCCTGCTGGTACGTGATATCATCGGAAAGTATGATCCTCAGGTCCTTCGTTTCTTCATGCTGTCCGCTCATTACAGAAGTCCCCTGAACTTCAGCGCAGAACTGATGGAGGCTGCAAAGAACGGCTTTGAGAGAATGACTGAGTGCGCCGCAAAGTGCTCCCGCATCGCAGAAAAGAGCGGGGATGCCATGACGGCAGAAGAGACCGCTGCTCATGCAGGAACGGAAGAATTCGTTAAGAAGTTCGAAGCGGCCATGGAAGATGACTGCAATACCGCAGATGCACTTTCCGCTATGTTCGAACTGGTGAAGTACATCAACACCAGCTTAAACGAAAATTCCACCGGTGCATTTGCAAAGGCTCTGCTGGAAAAGCTGACCCTGCTTGCAGACATCTGCGGACTTGATCTGATGCCCAAGGCAGAGGCTCTGGACAGCGAAGTGGAAGCCCTCATCGCAGAGAGAGGTCAGGCAAGAAAAGACAAGAACTTTGCCCGCGCGGACGAGATCCGTGATCAGCTCCTTGCCATGGGTATTGAGTTAAAGGACACCAGAGAAGGCGTTACATGGAAGAGAATAAACTGACAACAACAGAGAGCGGACGGATCGATCTGCTCTCTGAAATTTTAAATGCATATTCGGTGAAGCCTGCGGACATCCGCAGTTATTCCCCTCTGACCCTTGCCTACATCGGCGACTGTGTTTACGAGATCATCGTCCGCAGCGTTGTCGTGGGAAAGGCAAACAGACAGCCGGAAAAGCTTCACAGACTTGTAAGCGGAGTTGTTAAAGCAGAGACCCAGTGCAAGCTCTTTGATCTGTGGACAGAGGAACTTCCGGAAGCAGAAGTCGATATCTTAAAGCGGGGCAGAAATGCAAGGCCCCACACCACCGCAAAGAATGCTTCTGCGGCCAATTATCATAAGGCAACGGGAGTGGAAGCGTTGATGGGATATCTGTACCTCACAGGCAATATGGACCGGGCCATCGCACTGGTCAAGGACGGCCTGGAGCGCTGCGGAATCCGGCTGGAGACGCTGTGATCCCGCTGCACATTTTGAGATCAGCAGAGGGTCAGAGCAATAGGAACAGAAAGGTTTATCATGGCAGATTACAACAACAAGAAATTCGATAAAAAGAGAACCCGGGACAAGAAGCCTGCCCGTGTGCACGACAAGGTGGAAGTAGAAAATACAGACAACGTGAACACCTCCCTCGTAGAAGGCCGTAACGCGGTCTTAGAGGCCTTCCGTGCAGGTAAGAGTGTCGATAAGCTGTACATCCAGGACGGACTCCAGGATGGGGCGATCTTGACCATTAAACGGGAGGCTAAGAAAACAGACTGCCTTCTTCGATATGTGACAAAAGAACTCCTTGACCAGATGTCCGAGACCGGTACCCATCAGGGTGTTATCGCCCAGGTGGCGGCTTATGAATACGCAGAACTAGATGACCTGTTCGAAAAGGCGGAAGAAAAGGGGGAAGCACCCTTCTTTATCCTTCTGGACGACGTGGAAGATCCTCATAACCTGGGTGCTATCATCCGTACCGCAAACCTGGCAGGGGCACACGGCGTCATCATCCCCAAGAACAGAGCAGTGGGACTTACGGCAACGGTGGCAAGAACCTCCGCAGGAGCCCTGAATTTCACTCCTGTTTGCAAGGTCACCAATCTGTCCCAGACCATCGAAGAATTGAAAGAACGGGGCATGTGGTTTGTCTGTGCCGATATGGACGGAGATCCCATGTATTCCTTAAACCTTACGGGTTCCATCGGTCTTGTTATGGGTAACGAAGGCTCCGGCGTCAGCAGACTTGTAAAAGAGAAGTGCGACATGGTGGCATCCATCCCCATGAAGGGCGATATCGACTCTTTGAACGTATCCGTAGCTACCGGTGTTCTTGCCTTTGAGATCGTAAGACAGAGACTTGGTAAGAAGTAAGTGTCGCTGGTTTTTGAACGAGGTGAAAACATGCAGGATTATCAGGAACTGACCGATGAAGAACTGATCCTCCGATTACGGGACGGGGACTCTGCGGTCACGGATTACATCATAGGAAAGTATAAGGACCTCGTAAAAAGCCAATCCAGGCAGTTTTTCATCCTTGGGGCAGATCATGAGGACGTACTTCAGGAGGGCATGATCGGGCTGTTTAAGGCCATCAGGAACTATGATCCCGGCCGGGATGCATCCTTCCAGACCTTTGCCACCCTCTGCATCAACAGGCAGCTTTGCTCCGCTGTGCAGAAAGCGGACAGAAAGAAGCACAACTTCCTGAATTATTACGTGTCCATGTATGAGAAAGAGTCCGCTGAGGACGACGGGAGTACCCGGAAAGCACCTGTGGAAGTTCTGGCACCGGACTGGTCCAATCCCGAGAACCTTCTCATTGATAAGGAGAACAGGAGCGCTCTCGAGGATGCCATCGAAGAGGAATTATCCGATTTTGAGTATCAGGTGCTGGGAATGCACATGACGGGAATGGACTATAAAGAGATCGCTGCCATCCTCATGAAGGAGCCAAAGCCCGTAGACAATGCTCTGCAGAGAGCAAAAAAGAAAGTCAAAGACATCCTGAAAAAATACACCGCCTCGAATTAACTTCGAAGCGGTGTTTTTCTGTACCTTTAT
>JAFUUM010000051.1 GCA_017477805.1 Lachnospiraceae bacterium | reverse complement strand
GCGGGCGCCCAGGAATTTCCGCCCCAGGTTGCCGCGCCGTCCTTGTCGGCAGCATATACGGTTCCGTGATCCGTCCAGTTTACAAGATCCGCGGAGGAGATCACGTTGATGGTCTTGATGTTGCTGTAAGTGTTTTCCTTTGCGGTCTTATCCGCATTGTAAGAAGGGGTATCCCCTGTCATATAAAGATAAACCCTGCCGTCATACACAAGGGCATATGGATCTGCACCAAATCGCTGGGTCATTACCGGGTTGTGATCCGTTACCGCCTTTAAGGGTTTGCTCAGTTCAATCTGCTGAAATCTTTCTTTCATCGCTGTTTCCTTACTTTCTGTTTCTTCTGTGTCTGTTTCCGATACTGCCGGTTCCGTTCCCGCCTGCTGCATCGTTTCCGTTGCCACTGTGACTTCAGAACCTTTTTCCGCTCCGCCACATCCGCTTGACAGAGAACTCATCACTCCGCAGGCAAGGGCCACTGCCAAAAAAGCAGCACCGCTTTTCATTCCTTTTCTTTTCATCTTTCTAATTCCTGTTTCTATAAAACGATCTCGAATTCCCCGTTTATCATCCTAACCGCAGTTGCGTATCTCTTTCCATAAAGTAATTGCTAAGTTTCCGTCAATAATTGCATCTTCGCAATCATTTATCACCACTTCGCAAAAATCAGTTAGTCGGCATCCTCACTCCCGTCCTAAGATTTTTTCAGAGGATAATAACCTGCCGGCGAGCAGGAAATGATAAATGAAAGGAGCTTTTATGTTACGATCTACCACTGTGAAAAACGGACGTCTCCGCGGCCTTCCCGGAGCGGATCCCCGGGTTACGGTCTATAAGGGAATTCCCTTTGCCGCCCCTCCCGTAGGGGAAAACAGATGGCGTGCCCCTCAGCCCTGTCCCGACTGGGAAGGGGAAAAAGAGGCTTATGAATTCGGCCCCATCTCTTATCAGGATACCCCCGGCCTCGGCACGGATATCTACTGCCGGGAATGGCATGTGGATCCCGAACATCCCATCAGCGAAGACTGTCTGTATCTGAATATCTGGACTCCCGCAAAGAGCACCGACGAAAAACTTCCCGTTCTGGTCTGGTATTTCGGCGGCGGTTTTCAGTGGGGTTATACTTCCGAAATGGAATTTGACGGAGAAAAGTTGGCCCGCCGTGGCATTGTTGTCGTTGGCGTTGCGTACCGTCTGAACGTATTTGGTTTTCTGGCCCATCCCGAGATCACCGCGGAAGCACCGGATGCTCCCGGAAACTTCGGTCTTCTGGATCAAAAGGCCGGTCTTCACTGGGTTTATGAAAACATTGCTGCCTTCGGCGGCGATCCCGAGCAGATCACCATTTCCGGTCAGTCTGCCGGCGGCTCCAGCACCATGCACCAGCTGACCCATGCAGGCAACCGCCACATCGTAAAAGGCGCAGCCGTATTCAGCGGCATGATCCGTCACCCCGATGAGGGTGCCGATATCTTTAAGCCCCTGTCTCTGGACAAGGCAGAAGAACGGGGTCAGGACTTCTTTGGCTTCCTGGGCGTTAAGACCCTGGCGGAGGCAAGAGCCCTGTCTTCCAAAGAGATCTTTTCCAAATATAACGAGTACGTTCATGATCATCCCCGTATGTTCCCCATCCGGGACGGCGTCTTCTGCACGGAAGATCCCATGGAACGGTTTGTTAAGGGAGATTGTGCTCCTGTACCCGTACTTGCCGGTAACACTTCGGACGAATTCATCATCAACGGCGTAAATACCGTAGAGACTTCCGTGAAATCCGCTTTCCTGGATGCGGAAAAAGAAGGCAGCAAACAGAACTTCTATTACTACCGTTTTGATCCCGATATCCCCGGTGTGGATTCCCCCGGCACTTTCCACTCTGTGGATCTGTGGTACTTCTTTGAGAGCATTCACAAAGAAAACCGCCCCTTAAAGGGACGTCACTTTGAACTGGCCCGCACCATGTGCGATTACTACGCAAACTTCATCAAGACCGGCGATCCCAACGGAAAAGGCTGGTGCGATGAAGCACTTCCTGCCTGGACCCCCTACACTGCCAAAACTAAAGCAGAGATGGTCTTTGACGGACGGGGCGCTGTTCCCGGAAAGCAGGGCGGCATCCGTCTCGGCATCACCGGCAGAAAGCAGGCGGTCAATCCTTACCTTCCTTCCTGGGAGTACATTCCCGACGGCGAGCCCTATGTGTTCGGCGACAGAGTTTATGTTTACGGTTCCCATGACAGATGGGAAGGCGAAACTTTCTGTCTGAACGATTATGTCTGCTGGTCAGCTCCCGTAAGCGACCTGGGCAACTGGCACTATGAGGGCGTGATCTTCCCGAAGCTGGATGATCCCGAAAACGGAGAAGGCAACATGTGCCTGTATGCTCCCGATGTCACCGTTGGCCCCGATGGAAAGTATTACCTATTCTACGTATTGGATGGCAGATGCATCGTTTCCGTAGCTGTCAGCGACAGGCCCGCAGGCCCCTTCAAATTTATCGGCCACGTTCATTATCAGGACGGTACGAAACTCGGTCTTCGTGAGGGGGATGAGCCCCAGTTCGATCCAGGCGTGTTGACGGAAGGGGATAAGACCTACCTCTACACCGGTTTCTGCGGTCAGGGAGACAAGACCCGTCATGGCGCCATGTTCACAGTCCTTGGTCCCGACATGCTGACCATTTTGGAAGAGCCCAAGTTCGTTGCTCCCGGCAACTGCTATTCTCAGGGAACAGGCTTCGAGGGTCATGCCTTCTTTGAAGCTCCTTCCATCCGCAAAAAAGACGGCAAGTACTTCTTTATCTACTCTTCGGAGGTCATGCACGAACTGTGCTATGCCCTTTCCGATCAT
>JAFUUM010000050.1 GCA_017477805.1 Lachnospiraceae bacterium | reverse complement strand
CTTCGTTGCCCCAGTAATCCCCAAGGGTCAGGTCGGAGATCCGTTCAAAAGAGGCATAAGAGCAGCTGTGGCAGGAGGGTCTGTCACAGAGATTTGCAAAGTACAGGATGTAATAGGGATCCCTGTCCGTTGCGGAAAGATAACGCTCCCCGTTTTCAAACTTCAATTCCAGGCACTGGTGGGACCAGCCCTTTTCCTTGTTCCGGAAGTTCACGGAAAATACGGGACTGCCCTTCTTCTCTTCCATGATCCGGAGATAGGTCTCGAAGATCTTGGGGGAAGGCAGGCCGTGGCAGACGATGTCCGCCAGGTAGAGGTTCTTTGTCAGTGTTTCCCCGTTCGGGAGGGTGCTGCACTTTTTCTCGATATATGCTTTCATTCCGGCCACTTCACAGGGGGTACCGGAAAAGAGCACTTCTTTGCCGTCTTTTAAGTCCCGGAGCACGTCTTCGTAAACATCCACGGTACCGGATACGTACTTGGAACCCTTGTGGGGCGCAAGTTCTTCCGCGTTTTCCGCTTTGGTGTGGCGAACGTGGAAGTCCTCATCGAAGGCTGCGCCGTAGACGGTTGCTCCCGGACCGGCAAGGACGGCCTCCGCCAGGGCACCGTAGGCACCGCCGGAGGATGCGGAAAGCCGCTTTGAATCATCAGGGGCTGCCGCGCCGAAGATCTCGCCCCTAACCTTGGGCAGGGGATTTCGGGAAGGACAGGTTTCCCTGCAAAGATCGCAGTGTACGCACTTTTCGGCATCGATGACAGGATAACAAAAGCCCTCTTCGTCCTCCTGCATGGAGATTGCAGATACGGGACAGATGTGGGCACAGGCTCTGCAGCCGGTACAGCTCTCTTTTCCCTCACCGGTCACGTCCACCCGGAAAACATGCTCGGAAAGCACCTTTTGGAGATAAGCTTCCGACTCTTTGCGAAGAGTGCCCAGGCGTTCTTCCAAGGCAGCGTAATCAATGTCGCCGTATGCGTTGTTTTTGGCTTTCGTCTCATCAAAGAGGCGGTCCGTTAATTCCAGCTGCTTTAACAGTTCACCGATCTTTACTCCCCGAAGGGCGTTGCCTGCGGTCACAAAGGGCCGGTGATGCAGGATGGAAAAGATGGTGCCGTGGAAAGTTGCAGGCACAACAAAGCTTGCATCCGCAAAGGCACGCTGGAAGGACAGGGCATCCTCAGGATCAAGGAATCCGTCGGCGAAGTCCTGGGGCCATCCCATGGCGTAAACGGATGCACCCAGTTCTTTTGCTTTCTTCTTGATAAATGCCCGCTGGGGCTCGCTGTATTCGCTGCCGTAGAGGAGGATGTAGGGGTGCTCCGCCGCCGATGCAGTTCCGGAAGAGGATGTTGCGGTTCCGGAGGCCGAAGTTGTCGTCACCTCGATCCGGGGAGTGATGGTCTTACATTCTTCCACAAACCAGGGATGCAGCAGCGTGGGATCCAGGACCACGGGAACTTCTTCGCGGTTCCATAACTTCCCTGCCACTTTGGCGGTATAGCCGTCCCGAACGGCCACGTGTTCAAAGGTCTTGATGCCTGCTCTTGCTTTCTCGCAAAGCGCAGCATCGTCCATGTCGAAAAGGCTTCCGCAGGTGGCGTAAGCGCTGTGAGGTGCAGTTATTCCATGACCGAAATAGGCAGGGGTATAGCGAATGGACTTAGGGCTCGCGGACCAGAGTTCGTCGGCTCCCAGAAGTACCAGGTCATAATCCTTTGTGATCTCAACCATCCGCGCCTCATCGGGATCTGACTCCCTAAAGGAAGCCACATCCTCCCGAAGCCGCAGGAACGTCAGATACTGAGGCAGTTTTCCGGACAGCCATTTCCGGAGGCTTTCCGGCAACAGGTCATGGAACGTATAGAGAAGAGCAAGGTTTCCCCACTGTTTTCTCTTAAAGCGTTCATTGATGAATTCACAGGAATAGCCCATCTCCTGTACCTTTTTATACAGGGACGTTGCCTGGAAGAAAGATCCGTAGTTAAAGGAGTACACTGTCAGGATGCCCACTTCCGGCTTATTGTCCGCGCAGGCCTTTTTGAACAGAGCCTTGTGGATCCGGAGATACAGCACCATCTGCAGCAGCATGGACAAAAGGAATACTGCTGCCGCCATGGTGACCATCCATTTTTCCACGATCATGGATAAGAGCCAAAAGTGCAGGATGGCGGAGACCACCGCGGTAACGGCCGTTGCATAGAGCACTCGCTTCTGGCCCCGGAGGGTCACGATGCAAACGTTGTAAAAACTGGAATAAGCTGAGAAAATCCCACCGATCATCAGTAGGATAAAGGCCGGGAAATACCCGGAAAGATTGCTTGCATAAACGTATCCCAGCACGGGAAGGCCGACGAAATACGCAGGGATCAGCACCAGGATGCTGATGAGGGCGATCCACTTTTCCTGCCTGTGGACGAGGTCCATATAGGCTGCAAAGCGCTTCTCCGTGTACATCCGCGCCATAGTGGTGATCACCGGCCGGAAGATCAGGGTGCTTAGGAGATTGATGACAAATACAGGCATAAAGATCATGCCCCAGTGCGCCTGCATCACATCGTGGCCGTAGCGGTCCAGTGCGTACTTGGAAACATTTGCCAGGAAAGTGATAAAGAAATAATTGAGAAACAGAGGAAAGCACTCCGCCAGAAGTTTTCCCCAGATCGTCTTTTTGAAATCAAGAGAGAAGCCGCCAAAGGCAGGCAGTGTGGTCCATGCAAAAACAAGGGTAAAGATCAGGTTTACGCCAAAGTACACGTAGGATGCAAGGACCAGATCCTTGGTGAATAAAAGCACCACCGTAAAGGCGATGTCGGATAGGAAAAACCGGATGCTTCCCTGTCTGCAGGCAACATAGAGTTTGTCCATCTGCTGGTACCGGCCGTGGAACACATCTTCCAAAGCTTCCGCAGCCTTCGTCAGGATCAGGGCCGCCACTACCCCTGCTTTTTCCGGGGTAAAATCTCCGGCCACGGCATAGACGACGCCACAGGCCACCATGAGGACCACCGTAAAAAGCCGGGCAGCATAATACTGTCCCGGCGTGTATTTTTCAGCCGTGTCACTGACCTGGAAATTGCGGATGCCGTAACTGCCGATGTACATAAACAGCACCGATACGGAAAAGGCGTAGGAAAAGACTCCTGCTTTTTCTTCAAAGCAGATGCGGTTTACGACGATCAACAAAAGAGCCGACTGTGCCGCGTTGATCAGGCTGTAGACCATGTTCCAGAATGTATTTTGTTTTCTGAGGCGTATTTCTGCTTCTTTCGCCATAAGCTTCCTACTTTAACTGATTGGATTTCATTCCCTTGTTGTAAAACTTCTCGATGCGCTTTGCCACGGGTGCAGGCCAGAACCGCTTATACATCTCCAGTTCTTCCTTTTCCCGGACATTCTCCCGGATCATGTGGGAGGTTTCGGAATCCTCGTGGATCCTGTGCATCATCAGCGGCTTTGCCACGTAACCAAAACTTCCCTCCAGGCGGGATAATTCTTCCCAGGAAGCCCAGTCCAAAGCCACCTTCATGTCCGTATGGAAGTGAGGCAGAACCAGTCTGTCCATCACGTAGCAAACGGAGGGACAACTGATGGGGGATCCGAAGGACAGGATCATGCGGCGGAGCCGCTTACTGTGCTGAAAGATCCGCGGGGTGATGGGCAGGAGCATGAGGCGCTTGATGCGAAGGAGCCTGTTGTGGAGCACCTTTTTGCCATCCCGGATCTCACCGTAGTCCGTAAAGAGGATGATGGGATCCTTGATCTTGTTGGCCTGACGCACCACCTGCCGTCTGTAATCCAGGTGATAAAGATCGTCCTGATGGGCGATGGTAACCAGTTTGGTTCCTGCTTTGGAGAGGCCGAAATCCCAGTCCTTTGCGATGCTGCTGGCGCCTTCCCGGACATACAGCGGAATCTTGTACTTTGCTGCCATCTCGCTGATCAGGCAGTTGGGGGTACTTGTTACCATCAGCACGTTTTTGCCATCCGTGGCCCTGATCAGGGAGCGGATGCACTCCTCCAGATAGGGGCTTTCCTTATAGGCACAGATCACGAAGCTGTGATCTTCTTCGGTATAACGCTTTTTCTGACATTCGAAATTGAGTTGCTGCATTCTTGTTTCTTTCTATTCTCTGATCTTCTTGCTGATCTTCATGCCGATCGCGAGATCAGTCGTTTTTGCCTTCTGATATGTCTTCCATTTCCCGAATCCGCTTCTCCAACAGGGCCGTCTCCTGGGTCAGGGACCGGATCTTGTCCGACTGCTTGGACACGATGGAGGTCAGGGACATGATGATCATCAGGATGAAGAAAAACAGCATGGAAAACAGGCCGTTCATCTGGTCCTGGACGCCGAATAGCCGCACCAGTCTTACCATCAGCATGGGCCAGATGGTGAGGATCAGCATGACGAGGCCGCCGATGAGCCAGATCAGGGTATATTTCAGGGATAAGGTCTTTTTCTTTAAAAAGTACAGGATCACCGCAAAGTAAATGAGTTCTGCTGCGATCATGGATAATTGCAAAGTAAGTGACATGGGATGTACTCCTTGTTGTTTCCGGCGTCCCGGCCGGCTTTTTTGTTTTCGACCTGCTGCCTGTCAGGCGCGCTTTCCGCCAAGGCGCAGGAGCAGGATGGCCAGGGAAACCTTGGTCATGTAATAAACGGAATGAAGGGGTCTGATGGAACTGCTGCCGGTCTTTCGCTCCCGCATCACCACAGGGATCTCACGGATCCTTGCACCTTTCAGGGCCGCCTGCACAATAGCTTCCGGTTCCGGATAATCCACCGGATAATCCTCGGCGTAAAGCCTGATATTCTCTGCCGATACTGCCCGAAATCCGCTGGTGCAGTCTGTTACGACAACGCCGCTGCAAAGGCCGATGAGCCGGTCCAGAAACCGGATCCCCGCGCGCCTTGCGCCGGAGGACTGAAAGCCTTCTTTTTCCAGGAAACGGGAACCGATGACGATATCCGCATCGCCGTTTTCCAGGGTCTTTACCATCTCCGAAAGATATCGGGGATCGTGCTGTCCGTCGCCATCTAACTGAATGGCGGCTTCATAGCCATTCTCCAATGCGTAGCGGTACCCCGCTTGCACTGCCCCACCGATCCCCAGGTTTACGGGAAGATCCAGGAAAGGGACCCGAAGACGTCTTAGGATGTCCGCGGTATCGTCTTCCGAGCAGTCATTGACCACCAGAAGGTCCACCTCGGGGCAGGCACTCTGCACTTCTTTAATTGTGTTTTCAATACATTCCCGCTCATTAAAGGCAGGGATGATCACCAAGGTTTTTAACATCATACACCATCGAAACTTTGTACCGGTCAAAGGATCCTTGTGACCAGTACCTGATAGGTTGCCGCAAAGTAGGCTATGGCCTGAAATGCTGCGAAGATCAGGATCCATCTGCTGTCTCCGATGCTTCCGCTCTTATGGAACGAAATGTCCCTGCCGGCAATGTTTGCCTGATCCACGGAAATGGAATAGGTGCAGGGCCTGGTATAAACAAGTGCAAGAAGCGGCCATACCAGGGGCATCAAATATCTTGCCTGAACTCCCATGATGCCATCGAGGCCCACGGGGGTAAAGATCAGATAAAAGCTGGTGGCCACAAGGGCTGCGGTGCCGACATAACAAAGGACCGTATAGAGCCGGAGTTTCCAGTCGGATACGGTTTTGTACTCATCTCCACGGTCAAAAAAGACCGCAACAAGGGTCAGCACCATGAGGGCGCCGCAAACGGGCCCAAGATCTGCAAAACCCAGATTTCCAAAGTACATCACCGCATCCTTGAAAAAGTCCCAGGATAAACAGCTGCCCAGAAACCGGATGAGTACCACCAGATAGGTTCCCAGATGGGTCAGCACATACTGCAGCTGCATGCCGGGATTAACAAGGTCCCCCGTACGGGAATCCCCGGTGCCTCCCACCGCCCCGGTTCCCCGGATCAGCAGGGATACCAGCAAAAGCGCCATGGGCAGGATGCAGGCAAGAACATACTTCTTTCTGTCCTTCACCTTATCCTTTGGCATAAAGAACGGGATCAAGGTCAGGGGAAAGTAGATCTGCTTGGGAATGCAGGCTATTGCAAGTCAGGCGGAAGTCATAAAGGCCTCGCCGAAGGATACCTGCTTTTCAGCCTCCTGTCTTGCCCTGATAAACCGGGCGATGCCCAAAAAGGAAAAGCCCCAGACCCAGGTGTCGTAATTGAAATTGGCTGCCATAAACACGTTGGCGGGAAACAGGGCGATCATCATCAGCACCAGTTTGCCGCTCTTTAAAGTCTTGATGGCAAAGTACGTCAGGACGCCGTAAAGAAGAAGGGTCAGCCCCTCTCCCATGAGAAAACGCCACTTGATGTTCAGTCCAAGGAGCCGTCCCAGTGCAAGTCCCGCTGCCCCGGGGAAATGGGCGATGGAGATGCCTGCCTGGTAATGATCCAGGTACACATCGTCATGGAGCCCCAGCTGGTACGTGCTCAAAAGGTTGGTGATGCGGTTGTCCTTCATGTAGGTCACAAGATCCGCATTCATCACCATCTCATCCGCCTGGGTGGCATAGACCTCCCCAAGGTAAGAATCCGCGATGGCAAAGCGGTAATGGGTGTCCACGTCAAAACCGGAATGGCCGATGGGCATGGCCAAGAGGAGCATGATGCTCTCAATGAGGAACAGCCCAAGGAATAAGCCTTCCGTTTTCAGGCTCTTGTACAGTTTCCATCCCCAGATACCGAGGAAACCTGCTGCCAGAAGGGCCGCATACACGTAGGCAAAGAGCTGGCGGTTGAAGCCGTAGGCATCCCGCATAAGGAACAGGATCCCGGCGGTAATGAGGCCGGATGCCACAGCGAAGTCGAAGTAGATAAAGAAAGCGAAGCGGCGAGAAGCTGCCTTGCCGGATTTCCCGCAAAGCACCCATCTTCTCACTACGTACCAAATAATCGCGGACAGGATCAGCATCGTGATCAGGCCGGGAACGTTCAAGGGGATCTTGGAATCCACATAGGCGGGTTCTCCGGTAAAGAGTTCCACGGATTCTGCCAGTCCATAGCCTCCCGTCAAAGTGATCTTTTCCGCATTGTCCGGAAGGAGGGTCACTGCGAGATCGCTCCCCGTGGGAATAATGGTGGTCACATCCTCTTCCACACCCTCATGGAGCACCCGCAGGGTCAGTTCGTAGCCCCGGGCTTTTGTTTCCGAAAAATGCCAGACCAGGTATCGCCCGGTTGTTTCGCTGCTTTCAGCGGTCAAAGTCGTATCCACTGCAGGTCCCGGCATAAGCTCCGGCGCCGTACCATTTTCCGTATGTAATTGCCACGCCGCATCCGCTGTCTTTCCTTCCGGGGCGGTGTACTGTCTGTAGG
>JAFUUM010000049.1 GCA_017477805.1 Lachnospiraceae bacterium | reverse complement strand
TCTACGGGAACTTGTTCCATCTCTCTTATGAGATCAAAGATTTTTTGTCCGGTTCCTCCGATCAGATACTCCTCATCTTCCAGAAAAGGCCCCATGGCGGGAACACAGGCTGCTGTCCCCATACCTCCCAGATACCCTTCTTTTTCGATCAGTAACGTATGTGCACCGCCTCTTGCGGCATGGATGGCAGCTCCGACCCCCGCGGGACCTCCGCCCACCACAACAACATCATAGAAAAGTTCATCCATCCCTTATCCCTCCCTACACAGAGCGATCAGGTCTGTGATCTTTGCGGTAGCAAGACATTCCACGGTATCGGATGCACCATAATAGATCTTGACGGTTCCGTCTTTCTCCGGGATCAGGCCCCCGGGGAACACCACATTGGTACGAAAACCTTCATCCGTCTCCCAGGCGGTTTCCGGTGCGATCAGCGGTTCTTTGGATATGCCAAGGATCTTTGAAGGATCGAGCAGATCCAATAGCATCACTCCGGCAAAATAGCGTTTTTGCCACTTTTCTTCCCATCCATTCTTTCCCCGTGTCCTGTCAATATCCACGGCATGGAACAGCACCAGCCAACCTTCCTTAGTGCGGATAGGCGGTGCTCCGGGACCGATCTTATCGTTGGCAAACGGGACATCCTCGACCCCCAAAAGAAGTTTGGTATCTCCCCAATATCTCAGGTCGGTAGAAAAGGAGATCCAAATATCAAATCTGTCGATGCCGCCCCGGGAATACACCGGGAAAGGTCTCTCCAGCCTGACGTATCTACCTCCCACCTTTTCCGGGAAAAGAACCATGTTTCTGTTATCCGGAGCAGTCAGATGGAGCACCTCCACCTTCTCGCCCTCTTCGTTTACATGATGGATCTTTGCGATGCCGCCTCTGACACCGTGATGGGTGTCCACGGCAAAACACATATACAGTTCATCTTCGATCACCGTCAGCCGGGGATCATACACTTTTGTTACATCCGGATCCCCAAGATCCTCCGGTTTTAAAAAGATCCTGTTCTCTACATCCCATCGAATGCCGTCATCACTTTGGGCAATTCCGATGGCGCACTTCTCAAATGCTCCTTCCCCGTCAAACCGATAATCATTTCGAAACACCATATAATACTTTCCCTTGTAGGCGGTCACACCGGCATTGAAGATGCAGTCCGCCTCATAAGGAATATCTTTCCTGGAAAGTACAGGTACACCTTCCCCATAACGGGTGATCACATCACTGGACCTGTACTCCGGTAACATTTTGGCCATGATAAAAATCCTTTCATTTTCTCACGCCCTCTTTATACTCGGTGGGAGTCATCCCGTAATATTTCTTAAATGCGCTGGCAAAATAGCGCTGATTGCTGTATCCGCACAAAAGTGCCACTTCCGCCACTTTCCGGTCTCCTCCATCGAGGAGGCATGCGGCCTGCTCCATGCGCCGGCGGATGAGATATTCCATAAAGCTCTCACCGGTAGTTGTCTTAAAGATCTGGCGTATATAATTTACGCTGAAGAACAGGGCATCGCCCACGGTCTCGAGGCCAAATTCCTCATTGCCGATATTGTCCTCCACAAGTTTTTTCACGCTGTCCACGATCTTCTCCCCCTGATTTTCATACACATGGGAAAAGCTCTCACAGCATCTGTCCACATATTTTTCCAGCACGTTTTTGGCTTCCATCAAACTGCCGGAAGTCATATGCTGTTTCAGATATTCAATTGTTTCTTCGTCGTCAACGATCCCTGCCTCTTTGGAAGTTGCGGAAAGGGCTGCGGAGATGGAAAACACAAGATCGATCAGGGAAAGTCCCACGTAATCCATGAGTTCCACGGAAAAGCCGGAATAGAAATCCATAATTTGGGATAGAACTTCTTTGGCCTTCTGTGCCTGTCCCATCCGGATACAGGTCGTCAGGCTGCTCTCTAACTCCTTCGGTCTCTGAACGCGGTCGGAAGATGCGATCTTTTCCGCATTTTCCTGATCCTTGAAAGAAATGGTGGCTTCACTCTCATTGAGCACGCCTTTCCACACAAGCACTGCTTCTTCATATGACTTATGAAGCATGGCTATGTCATTATAAACGTTACCGAGAGCGCACCACACTTTGGTCTTGTAATGCTTTTCCACACTGGATGCCAGCTTGTCGATACCCTCCCTGATCTTTGCATGAAACAGGGACTGCTGACGGTACGCGGAAGCAAACACAAAGATGATATGCTTTCCGTTCCCGGGCAGCACGCAAACACGGATCCGATCATCAAACAGTTCCTGCTTGGAAATATCGATCAGCTCATAGATCATATCCGGATCTCCGGATTTGACTTTTACGATCCCGGTGCAATAAAGCACATCTTCTTCGAAGATGTGAAGACGCTTTGCCTCTTCACGATCTTTCTCCGTCACCGTTTTGGCCATAATAAGACTGTAAAGAAAGGCATTCTGCTCGTTCTTTTCCGACGCTTCCAATCTCATTTTCATTTCCGACAGGTTCTTGCTGAGGGCATTTTGTGCCTCCAGTTCCGACTTGATCTTTTTCAGGACTTCTTCAATTTCAGCCGGAGAAAAAGGCTTTAAAAGGTAATCGGACACCCCGAGGGTCATGGCAGATTTTGCATAGGAAAATTCATCGTAACCGCTGATGATCACCGTCTTTACATCCGGATAACGATCCTTCAGGGTCCTGATCAATTCAAGACCGCTGATCCCGGGCATGCAGATATCCGTGACAACAATGTCCGGTCTTATCTGTTCGATGACCGATAGGGCCTCCTTACCGTTTGATGCGACACCGGCTACATGAAAATCCGCAAAGCCGTTGATGCATTTTACGATCAGGTCTCTGACATATTCTTCATCATCCGCTACGATCAGATTAAGCACCCGCTTTTACCTCCGGTATTGTTAAAATTGCCCGCGTATACCGATCTTCCACGCTTTCCAAGAAAAGCCCATATTCGGCTCCGTAGTATAGTTTGATCCGTTCGTTGACATTAAAGATCCCATAACCGGTGTTACCGTCACTCTTTCCTTCTTTTAACAGTCCGTTGATCACGGATAAATGCTCCGCCGGGATCCCCTTTCCGTCGTCCTCAACGATGATTCGGATAATGGGAGTGCCGGTATCGCTTAAGAGTCTCTCTGCACTGACGGTGATCATACCGTTACGATCCAGTTCCTTGATGCCGTGGTAGATGGAATTCTCAACAAGCGGCTGTATCACCAATTTGATAATGATCAGATCCTTCAGATAATCCTTCAGATCCAAACGGTATTCAAACTTACTTTTGTACCTGATCTTCTGGATCTCCAGGTAGCTCCTCGTGTGCTCAAACTCATCTGCCAGAGCGATCAGTTCTTTTCCGTGATTAAGACTGAGCCGGAAGAACTTGCCAAGGGAATTGGATAACGTACTGATCTCCGTTGCTCCCATATCCGCCGCCTGCCAGGTGATGGCGTTTAGCGTGTTATACAAAAAATGAGGATTGATCTGAGCCTGGAGGGCCTTCAGTTCTGCCACGCGCTTGGCTTCTTTTTCAGCAGCCAGTTCCTCAATATGCGTATTGATCTCACGGATCATCAGATTAAAACTGCTTGCCAGTTCTCCCACTTCGTCCTGCTCGCTGATATCGGGGACCACCACATTCAAATCCCCCTGTTCCAGCTTTTTAGCAACCTTTGTGAGGTTCTCCACGGGACGAACCATCTGCGCGGCGATGCCATAGCCTATGAGGGCGCAGGCGCAGGCGATGATAATGCCTATCAGAATCGCGGTATTGAGCAGGACATTCTGCTCATGGTATATATCCGAGGACTCAGCGACATAGACAAG
>JAFUUM010000048.1 GCA_017477805.1 Lachnospiraceae bacterium | reverse complement strand
GGGTAGGATAAAGAGCCATCCGGCCCGCTCCTGACGGCGTTCCAGTTTTCCGACTTTGCCCTTATGAAGCTTTGGGGTTTGTTCTTTTTTCTTACTGTTCATAAATTCCTCATGGAACCGCTCGTTTCCCCTTTTGTTTTAGGAAACCACGAGATAAGACATGGCATTTAAGGTCTTGCCGTCTACGGTCTTTGTTTCTTCGGAATAGTTCAGATAGACTTTCACGTTGTTGCTGTAGGTAACGATCCTGATGTCTCCCTCCAGGATCTTATGGTCCGTGATCACTGCACCAGTTACTTTCTTTGCAAACTCCGCATACTCTTCGGAGTAACTGATGATCCGGTCCCGATAGGTCTCATACCGGGAGGAGTAAATGTCCCGGGAGTTTGTGTAGATCAGTTCGGAGGAGTCTGCCTTCGTGATGTAGAAGGAGGGGAAACATCCGGACTCGATCATCTTTAAGCAAAATTCCTTTTCGTTTGCTTCAAAGTTCACGTAATCCGCGTACATGGGCATGGTCCCTGCCAGCACCATGGACAGGAAGGGAATGCTCTCATCCTCCAGAATGTAATTGGAGGTATACAGAGGCATGTCCAAAAAGGCGGAGGTATCTTTCCAGAGGTAAGCAAAGGGCTGCTCTAAGATCAGGTCAAGATCCGCCTGGGCGTTCAAGTCCGCAATAGCGTCGCCGTACATCTTCGCGCTGTCAAAGCGGGTGTACTTGCTGCTCTGGTAGGTAAAGGTAAAGAGTTTCTCAGAAACTCCCGCCACGCAAAGCTTGTTTGCCCCCTTGGCGATGCAGGACTTTGCCAGTTTTGCAAGGAGCTCCGCACTCCGCATGGGTGTCAGGTAGTAAAAGGTCTCGTACACATCCGCGTAGGTCTTGTACTCGTAGCGCTTTTTGTTCACCTGTTTGATGACGTTGAATGTCGCGTTCTGTTCTTCGGGATTGATGAGCAGCGCGTTATCGTAAAGGTAAAGATCAACCCCCGTCTCTTCCGCTTTTTTGATCAGGTTCGTCAGCCCGGAGTTGCCGCCGATGTTTCGGTCCGCATCGTAGGACTTCAGGGGCAGATCGTAGAGTCCGCCGGACTGCCAGCCCTTATACACGGATAAAAGATCCGTGACCCCTGCGGTGTTTAAGTCCCCAAGGATCTCCTGAACATCTTTTGCTGTGGTCATCACCACCGCCTGGGTTCCCAGCACCCAGTTCTGGCGTTCCGTTCCCAGGAAATCCACTCTGGTCCTGTAGGAAGTATCCTGTTTGGAAAGAAGACCGTTCTTTAAGAGGTAATCCCGATAGCTTGCAGCCATGCCTGCGTAGGAGGCGTCCTTTCCGGATAAGAAGAGGAAGCGGACCTGCAGATCCGAATGGCTTCTGTCTGCTTCATAAATATGAAGAGAACCGGAAGTGGAGTTATTACTGGTGGGCTGGGTGTAAAGCTTTCTCAGCACAAATCTGGCATAAGCACGGTTGTAATCCACGCTGACGCCGTTTGGCATCACTTCGATGGCTGCCCGTTCCTGACCGTCTTCCACGATGCCCAGGAATGCCATCTCATCGTCCACATGGGCGATGCCGTAGATGGGAGCCAGCACCTGGTTGGGATCGGAGATGGTGTTGTACTTATCCCACAAAAGGGTTTCCACCTTGGACTCTTCAAATCCGATGTCGGTACCGTAGATGGTGCCGGAAAAGCCGCTGGCAAATCTGCCTTCCTTGTCGTTTAAATAGATCAGGGCGCCGTTTCCGTCGGGTACCAGCATGTAGCCTTCCTTGTCATCCAGATAGGAATGGCCCATGAAGGGATAGATCCGGATGGTGCCGATAAAGTACTGATCCCCGTCTTCGCGAATGGAGTCCTCGGGGATGTTGGCCACAAGGCCATCTTCCGTCAGGCTCACATTCAGGGTCAGTCCCAGCTGATAAACGTTCCAGTAGATCTTTGCGGAAAAACCGTTGTCCGTGTAGGTGATCTGTTTGGTCACCGCATCGTTTAAAAGGTCTGCCTGCTTGGTGTCGTCGTTTTTGTTGATCATGGTGAGGACCACTGCGGAACGCATGGCTCCCAGCCAGATGGGGTTGTTCTTGCCATCGTCGTAACTGATGGCACTTTCCAAAAAGGCACCGGTGGTCTTGTCTTCCACCACCAGGGATAAGTCCTCTTCATTCACGTACAGCTTGTAGCCGTTATTCTCCGTCAGATAGGTATGATCCGGAAAAGAACCTGCTGCCTGCACCTGTGAAAGGGCTGCTGCCCTCCGGTCAAGACTTCCCGGAAAAGCGGGAAGGGTACTTGCAAGAAGAGCCGCCGTCAGGAGTGCACCGCAAAGCTTCGTCAGTATTCTGTTTTTTCGAAATGAAATGCCGCAGCAGTTTTTACGAACCAATGCGATACACCGCCTCTCTTACGAAGGACTGGATAAAGTCAAATACCTGTGCCCACAGGACATAAAGGATAAATGCGATGAGGCACACGATGAGGATGGTAAAGATGGTAAGGAAGATGATCTTGAAGGTCTCCCTCATGGTGTAGTTGTTGATCTCCCGGATGGACACCACCAGCAGCACTGCAATCCAGACGCCCATGCAGAACCTGCCGAAGGAAACAAAGAATTCCTCGTTGTAGGTAACACCGTGGGACAACAGGAACAGGAAGGGCATCATCACCAGGTAGGGTCCGAAGCTGTAGATAAAGGAACAATAGATGGCCTTTAACTTTCCTTCGCCGTCGTTGATGGTGCACATCAGGTAGTTACAGCCAACCACCAGGACAAGGGCGATGAGCACAAGGCCCACATCCTGTACCACGTCGTATCTTCCTTCCCGGACGGTCTTAAACAAAAATCCGCAGAAGTACTTGTTGATCACATAAAAGACGATGCCGATACCAAGAAGGATATTGGCGGATAAGAGGGATACTCTGTTCTCCCGCTTGATGCCGTAGCAGCCGTCTATGGGATGTCTCATAAAGGTGAACAGGTAGTTCAGTTCCCGGATGAGCTTTTTCTGGCCGATCTTTCGGAGCACCGCTCTCGGGCCATTCAGAATCTGCTTCTTTTTGTCCAGGAAGCGGACGATCCGCATGCAGATGAAGAAGGCTATGAGGATCAGGGCGATGGCGGAAAGATGCTTTTTCAGCCAGAGGTTTCTTACCTCCCAGTAAGCATCGGAGTAGCCCTCCAGGTCCTTGGAAAGCCGTGCATAATGCAGGGCTCCCTGATAATCTTCTTCCTTATAGAGCACCTTACCCATGGCCATATTGGCGTAGTCGAAGAGATTGTTCATCTCCAGGACCTTGGATAAGGGTTCTTTGCTTTCTTCGTAGCGTCCCTTGGAGTAGAGATACAGGGCATCGTGGAGATACCCGGTAAACTCCGTGGGAGTAAAAACCTGGATCTGCGCCTTGTCGGAGTCCAGGACGTAAAGCTTATCGTCGGTTCCCACCTGGATGGCTTCCGCCTTGGAGGCAAGACCGATACGCTGCTGGCCGTCGTCTTTTCCGCCAAACACGAAAAGGAGCTGGCCTTCGTTGTTGTACTCGTAGATAAATCCCTGCTGGGAGACCACGAAGCAGTTATCGTGATTACCCACTGCCACGGCTGCGGGCACCTGGTCGTAGCTGTCGGGATCCAGCATGTTCACGCCTGCGATGTTCAGGCGTTTTAAGGAACCTTTGCCTTCGCCTCTGGTCACGGTGTAGATGATGCCTTTATCGTCAATGGCCATGTTATCCGGCGTGGAGGGGATGTTGGAGCGCATCTTCGCCCGCTGTGCATCCGTCAGCACTGCTCTCCAGATGATGGTGATGATGCTGGAGTTGGTGGAGTTGGTACCGAAGTATCCAAGGAAAGTACCGTCTTCCACAGGGCTGATCTCAACGACGCCGTTGGTGTTGGATTCGCAGATCACGTACATGGTGCCTGCCTGATTGACCACGATCTTTAAGGGGATAAAATCCTGAGTCTCACCGTACATGGGCTCTTGGGGCCGGGTGTAGGTGTGGATCAGTTCTCCGTCCTTGTCAAAAACGAAGATGCTCCGTGCCTCTCTGTCCGCCACGTAGGTCACTCTGTCGGGGGTAACGTACATGACCTTGGGGGATACCAGGATCCCTTCTCCGAAGGTGCCCACCAGCTCGCCGTTTTCATCACCGATGACCACTCTGGCGTTGCCGCTGTCTAGGACGTACATGGTGCCGTCTTTTAAGAGGGTAAAGTCCGTAGGCCCCAGCAGGCTTTCCGTTCCGATCTTGGTGATGGTGCGGTAGGGAAGATAGGCTGTCTGGGTTGCGATCACGGAGCCGTAGCCATCCACGGTGTAGGAGGCATAGGGTGCATCCGCATCCGCCACCAGGGCGTTTCCGGGAAGGGCTACTGCAAGACTGCAGGCGGCGATGGTCGCCGCAAAGCCTGCTGCCAGTGCCCTTACCACCCTGTTCAGTTTTTGATGTGTCAGTTTTTTCATCGTGTTTTTGTTCCGAAAGTTATTTGATACCGGAGTGTGCCATGGTGTTCATGACGTTCTTTTGCAGGATGCAGAACAGGATCAGGTTCGGCAGGAACATGATCAGGGAGGCTGCCGCCGCCACACCCTGTCCGGCTACGGTATTGGTGGTCGTTGTAGAAGTCAGGGTGTTCATGTAAAAGGCCAGAGTCTTTAGAGAGTCATCGTTCACGTAGTAATTGGATGTCTCCAAGTTGGTCCAAACCTGCTGGAACACCAGGATCGCTGCCGTTGCGATGGCCGGGCGGATCATGGGGATGACGATCTTTAAGTAGATCTGCCACTCCACGGCCCCGTCCATGTAAGCCGCGTCTATTAAAGAGTCCGGCACCTGATCCACAAACTGTTTGATGAGGAATAATCCCACGGGAAGGGCGATGAGGGGCAGGATCTCCGCAAGGTAGGTGTCGATCATGCCGAGACGGTTTACCACCAGGTATCTGGGGATCATCACCGCCACGGATACGAACATCAACGCCACCTGGTTGATCTGCATCATCAGGTTTCTTCCCCGGAAACGCAGTTTTGACAGCGCGTAGGCCGCCATGGTGGAAAACAAGAGGGATCCTCCCACCACCGCTGCGGTCACAAACAGGGAGTTAAAAAAATATTTACTTAAAGGAATTCCGGCGGATATGGAGGCCTTCATCAGCTTCAGTAAGTTATCAAACGTCGGATGCAGTGTGATAAACTTCGGGGGGAAGGCAAAGAGCTCCTCCATGGGTTTGAACGCGTGAAAGATGATGAAGATGATGGGAAGTCCCGTCAGCAGCACCATGGGCAGGATCAGCAGGTAGATCTTGATCTGGCCCCGTTCGAATTTATCCGGATTGGTACGATGTCCTTTGTACGCAGCCATTTTTTCCTCCGTCAGTCTTTCTCACCAAAAAGCTTGGTGGATACGGATGAGAAGACCTGTACGATCAGCAGGAGCACCACGGAAACCGCGGCGGCGTATCCCATTTCGTAACGAATGAAACCGTAATCTTCGATATGGTTGACGATGAGCTGGGCCGCATACCCGGGTGTGGGGTTGCCGGCCAGCAGGGTTGCGATGGTACCGTTCTGGAAGGCTCCCACAATCTGCATCACCGCCGCAAAGAGCATCTGGGGCTTCATGCTGGGGATCGTCACGTAGATCATTTCCTGGAAGCGGTTTTTCACGCCGTCGATGGCTGCCGCTTCATACAGGGACTCATCCACGTTGAGGAGACCTGCGAGGATGGACAAAAAGCCCACGCCCATGCTGCTCCAGAGTCCGATGAGGATCACGATGGGCAGCAGGAAATTTGTATTAGTCAGCCAGATGATGGGTTCGTTGATGGCTCCGATGTTCATGAGCCAGCTGTTTAAGTACCCGGTCTGGTCTCCCGTAAACATGATCTTCCAGAGCACCGCCATGGCCACACCGGTGGTCATGCTGGGAGAATAGAGGATCAGGGCAAAGACCGTTCGAGGTGCCTTTGTGAGATTGGAAAGTCCCCAGGCCAGGAGGAAGGAAAGGATATATCCTCCCACACCCACGATCAGTGCGTATTTTACGGTGTTTGGCAGGACGAACTTCATAAAGGTATCGTCCGCGGTAATGAGGTTGATATAGTTCAAAAAGCCCACGAATTTCGGCCACTGGATGGCATTGAAGTTGGTAAAGGACAGGATCACCGCCATGACCACCGGTGCCAGGATAAAGATCACAAACAGCAGTGCATAGGGGAATACGAATGCATAGCCGTTTGGATTGGAATGCATCCTCTTTCCTACTTTTGTACTTTTGCGAAGCGCAGCTTCCGCCATAGCATCAAACCTCAGTCTAATTCTTTGTTTCCGTTATCGTTCCATGATCTCGCGGACCCGTTCCACCGAAGGGGTTTCATAGGTCTTTAAGATGTTGCCCGCATCATCCATGTAGCCGAATTCCACGAGCTTTCGTTCTGTTTCCCGTTTGACGATCTTCGTTGCTTCATCCACACGGGACCGCAGGGTCTCGCCGTTTACAACAACATCGTTGTAAGCATTGCTGACCTCACGTTCCATCATGTAGCTGCCCAGGAGTCTGGGGGCTTCTAAGATGTACTGTGCCTGCTCGAGGATGATGTCCTTGTGAGCAGTGGGATAGGGCAGCATTGCGAAGGCATCCAGGTTTGCGGTGGGCCAGATGTACTCATCTCCGTAGAGGATCTGGAGTCTTTGGCCGAATTCCGCCTGCACATCCGCTGTGGTCCACCAGTCCATAAATTTCCAGGACTGATGTACTCTAGCCCAGGTGGAGGAGAACATTCCCGT
>JAFUUM010000047.1 GCA_017477805.1 Lachnospiraceae bacterium | reverse complement strand
CTCCACGCCATCGCCAAGAAAGCCATGGAGCGGGATACCGGAGCCAGAGGACTTCGGGCCGTCATCGAAGAATTCATGCTGGATATCATGTATGAGATCCCCAAGGACGACAACATCGGTACCGTGACCATCACCGGAGATTACATCGACGGAAAGGGCGGCCCCGTCATCGAGATCAGGGGAACCAAAGAGATCGCCGAGAAGGCGGATGCATAGGATTAGGATAAAGGATAAGAAACCCCGTTTGGCTGCGGCCGGACGGGGTTTTGCTAACAAAAACAGCCCCGTTTTGAGCGCGGCTAACAAAAACAGCCCCGCTCGGAAGCAGGGCTGTTTTTCTTAAAAAACAAGGGGGAGATATGAAAAAGTGTAGTAAGGCAAGAACCGCGAGCCCGGAAGGGGGGTTCCGCGACTGCGGTATTACTCTTGCTCTACATGTTTTATCTTATACGGAAAATGTGTCGAGAATGTGGAGACACTCTAAAAGAAAACTAATTTGAATCTTAAAAGAAAATAAACTATCATAGAGTTAGTATGGTCCTAAATCCCCTGTTTATGGGGCTTTGTGGCGATTTATGAGGTGAAAGACGTATGAAACTGATCTCCTGGAATGTGAATGGACTTCGTGCCGTTATGGGAAAAGATTTTATGGATACCTTCCAAAAACTGGATGCGGATGTATTCTGCCTCCAGGAAACAAAACTGCAGGAGGGGCAGATCACCATGGATCTGCCCGGTTATGAGCAGTATTGGAACTATGCGGTGAAGAAAGGCTATTCCGGCACGGCGGTATTTACCAGGGTAAAACCGCTGTCCGTCAGTTACGGTATGGGCATCCCCGAGCATGATCAGGAGGGAAGACTTATTACCCTGGAATTCGAGGATTTTTATCAGGTGACCTGTTATACCCCCAATTCCCAGGACGGCCTTGCAAGGCTGGACTACCGGATGAAATGGGAGGATGATTTCCTGAAATACCTTCAGAGCCTGGATGCCAAAAAGCCGGTGATCCTGTGCGGCGACCTCAATGTTGCCCATGAGGAGATCGACCTGAAGAATCCCAAGACCAATCATAAAAATGCGGGATTTACGGATGAAGAGCGAGGGAAGATGACAGCTCTTTTGCAGGGCGGTTTTGTGGATACCTGGCGGTATTTTGAACCCGACACTGCGGATAAGTATTCCTGGTGGTCCTACCGGTTCCATGCCAGAGAGAAGAATTCCGGATGGCGTATCGATTACTTTATCGTCTCCGAGCGCTTAAAGGAGCGGCTTGCAAGTGCTGGGATCCACGACGAGATCTTCGGCTCCGATCACTGCCCCGTGGAATTGGTGCTGAAATGAGTGAATTTTCTGACAAAACATGATAGATTTATCATAAGAAACAATTTCATATGAAGGGAGAATCATAATGACTATCATACGTGCAAAAGACTATCAGGATCTGAGCAGAAAAGCAGCAAATATGTTGTCTGCTCAGGTGATCATGAACCCCAGCTGTGTACTGGGTCTTGCGACGGGATCGACCCCCATCGGTATCTACAAACAGCTTGTGGAATGGTACCAGAAGGGTGATCTGGATTTATCCAAAGTAAAGACGGTTAACCTGGATGAGTATAAGGGCGTGGCTCCCACGGATCCTCAGAGCTATCGCTATTACATGGATTCTCTCCTTTTTGATCATGTGAATATCGATAAAGACAATACCTATCTTCCCGACGGTCTGGCAAGAGACCCCGAGGAGGAGTGTCAGAATTACAATTCCATCCTGCAGATCCTGGGAGGTATCGACCTTCAGCTTCTTGGTCTTGGCCACAACGGCCACATCGGCTTTAATGAGCCCGGCCATTCCTTCGGAACGGAGACCCATCTGGTACAGCTGGCACAGAGCACCATCGATGCCAATTCCCGCCTGTTCGATAAGCCTGAGGATGTGCCCAGATATGCATACACCATGGGTATCAAATCCATCATGCATGCCAAGAAGATCGTGGTGGTGGCATCAGGCACGGACAAAGCTGCCATTGTTAAGAAAGCATTTACGGGAGACGTGACTCCCGAAGTTCCCGCATCCATATTGCAGTTACACGGTGATGTCACTCTTGTTGCGGATGAAGCCGCACTTTCGGAGATGGAGTAGACATGGCGGAAGTGATCATGATCCAGGGCTGCCAGGCCGGGGTAGGTAAAAGTATCCTGGTGGCGGCCCTGTGCCGACTTTTAAAACAGGAAGGAAAGACCGTAGCGCCCTTTAAGGCCCAACACATCGCGGGAAACAGCGCCATCATCAAAGAGGGACTGGAAATGGCAAAGGCCCAGGTGATGCAGGCGGAAAGTGCCGGGGTGGATCCTTCCGTCCTTATGAATCCCATTCTG
>JAFUUM010000046.1 GCA_017477805.1 Lachnospiraceae bacterium | reverse complement strand
CTATCTTTTCTCTGCGCCCTAAACTATCGGATCTTTCCTCTTAAGACTTCGATGGCCTTATCCAGCTGGTTATCTTCCTCGCCATCGGACTCCACATAAGCATCTTCGTCCAGTTCCACTTTCACATCGGGCTCGATGCCGGTGCCGTGGATGCTGATGCCGTTAGGAGTATAGTAAGCGCTGATGGTGAGCTTGATTGCGGTATCATCTTTCAGATCGTAAATACGCTGAACAATACCCTTTCCGAAGGTTGTGGTACCGACAACCGTTGCCTTTTCATGGTCCTTCATGGCGCCGGTGAGCACCTCGGAGGCGCTGGCGGAACTGCCGTTTACCAGCATGACAACAGGGATCTGGATCTCGTTTTTGCCATCACAGTCGTAGGTTACTTTCTTGTCGTTCTTATCCAGGGTGTACAGAATGGTACCCTTGGGAAGCATCATCCGCGCGATGTCGCAGCAGGCATCTAACAAGCCGCCGCCGTTATTTCTAAGGTCGATGACAAGACCCTTGGCATTCTGACTGTAAACATAGTTCAGCGCCGTCTCGAACTGGGAAACGGTAACGCTGTCGAATTCCGTGATCTTGATGTAGCCGATGTCCCCGTCCTTCATGTCGTATTTCACGGTGGGGGTGTTGACCTTGGCACGGGTGATGGTCACTTCAAATTCTTTGGTCTTTCTCTTGATGGTCAGGGTGACCTGGGTTCCCTCGGGTCCCTTCACACGGCTTGTGACTTCTTTTAATTCAAAGCCCCGCATATCTTCGCCGTCTACCTTCATGATGTAATCTTTTGCCTGAAGGCCGGCTTCTTCCGCGGGCGTTCCCTCCATGATCTCCTTAAAGTATGGATACTGGGTGTCTTCATCGATGGAGATGTAAGCGCCGATACCGTAGAACACGCCCTGATTGGAATCGATCAGGTCCTGATACTCTTTTTCGTTGTAATATTCCGCATACTTGTCATCCAGGGCAGCGATGATGCCGCGGTAGAGACCTTCTTCCAGTTCGTCCTGAGTCACTTCGTTCAGATAATGCTCGTCCACGATCTGGAGGATCTGGCGGATCTTTTTTCTGCTGCGGGAGTTCAAAACGGAATCATAGGTATCGGTACCGGATGCGGAGACTGCTTCCGCAACCCCGTTGGCATCGTTCCTGTGGGCCAGTTTTGTACCCAGGAAAACGCCGGCGCCGATAACGGACACCACCAGGATCCCCGTTAAGATTCCTGCGAAAAATGTGCCTTTTTGAAAGGGAGCCTTTACGGGCATCCCGTTATATCCTTCGTTCATAGTTGTTCCTTTTCTTCTTCTGTCTTGCTTTTCCGGTCCCTGTCCTGCCGGTCGGAATTACCCCTTCAGGTACTTCCAGGGATTTTGATATTCGCCGTTCAAGCGGACGGTGAAGTGCAGGTGAGGCCCGGTGGAGTTACCGGTGGATCCCACTGCCGCGATCTGCTGGCCGGCCACCACGATATCGCCCTTATTGACGTAAAGTTTTGAAGCATGCATGTAGATCGTGTAGAGGCCGTCGCCGTGATCGATCATGATGTAGTTGCCCATGGATTTATGGTAAGCTGCCGCCGCCACTTCTCCGTCATAGGCCGCGAGGATGGGGCTTCCGCTGGGGGCCGCCATATCCACGCCGTTATGGAAATGTCTCTTTTTCGTAATGGGATGGATACGCTCGCCGTAATCATCCGAAATTCTTGTATAAGAAGGTGCGGGCCAGGTAAACATACCGCCGTCGTAGACCCTTGCCTGTTTGTTCTGGGCGGCAAGTCTCTTTTTCTCTTCTTCGATGGCCTTTTCCAACTCGGTGATCAGAGCATTCTGCTCTGCGATCTCCGCTTCGTATTCCTTGATGGCCGCATCCTGCTCAGCGATGTCATTGCTGTAGTTCTGGATCTCGATCTCTTTATCGCTGATGAGTTCCGCTACCGCTGCTTCCTCTTCTTCCACGGCGGCTTTGGTCTGCTCCAGCAACTCCTTTTCCGCATCCAGCTGTTCCTTGCAGGCCTGTACGTACTCAGCGATCTCCACGTACTCCTGGAGTTTATTCGCATCATAAGCGGAAAGAGCCTGGATGTAATCATAGCGGTTCAGGGCGTCATTGATGGAGCCGGATTCCAGCATCATCTGGAGGAATTTTTCATCTCCCTCCTCGTACATGAACTGGATCCGTTTTTTCATGGCCTCGTACTGGTTCACCTGGGTCTGTTTCGCCGCCTCCAGTTCCTGCTCCGTGGCCTTGATCTCGATCTCTTTCATGATGATGCTGTTCTTGAGATTGTCGATCTTGTCCTGAAGCTCCATGAGGTTTGCATCCAGTTCCTGGACATAACTCTGGAGGTCGGATTTGGCAGAAGCCAGCTGCTGCCTGATTTTTTTCACGTCAGTCAGCCCGGCCTGCAATTCCTTTTTCTCCTTTTCGATGGAGGAGATCTGAGACTGCTTTTCCTTGATCAGCGCACTGGTCTCGGCGGAAACCGCAGTAGGAACGCAGGTGGCGATAACGGCAGATGCCAGTACCAGCGAGAAGCCCCTCTGCAGCGCTTTTATGCACTTTTTTCCAAGTTTGCCAAGTTCCATGAACGCATTACACTTTCAGATGTTTTCTTACCGTAACAAAACTGCCTAAAAAGCCGATGCCGATACCGATGGCAAAGGAGATGGGGATCAGCTGTTTCATGATCACGTCTACAGGCAGGAACTCCATAAAGTTGAAGATCACGGAGAACTTCGCTGTCAGGAATTCCGTAACGTTGATGTACAGATAATACAGGGCGATGAGGGGAAGACCGGCACCCACGGCACCGATGATGATACCCTCAACAACGTAAGGCGCACGGACAAAAAAGTCGGTGGCGCCGATGTATTTCATGATATTGATCTCTTCCTTACGAACGGAAATACCAACGGTAACGGTATTGCTGATCAGGAAGATGGTAACAAGCAAAAGGATCACGATCATACCCAGGGAGATGTAACCCACCAGGGAGTCAAAGCCGGAGAAGAAGTCCGCTACGACTTTGGACTGATTGACCTTTCTTACTTCCGGAATGGACTGGAGGTAAGTTACCAGGCTGCTCTGCATGGAAACATCGCTCAAGTAGATCTCATAGTGCATGGAGTTTGCCAGGGGGTTCTCCGTAAAGCCGTCGGAGAATTCGCCAAGGTACTCTGTCTTAAAACTGTCCCAGGCCTGATCTGCGGAGATGAAATCCGTGTGGGAAACTTCCACCCTGCGGCCGATGTCGTCACCGATGGCGGCGATCCGCTCATCGGAAGTGCCTTCGTTAAAGTACACCGTAACGGACACGCCCTGTTCCGCGGTCTTCACGGCTTCCTGGGCATTTAAGGTAATGCAGACCACAACACCCAGCATAAAGAGGCAGGCGGTCATGGTGGCGATGGATGCCAGGGAGAAGGACTTATTGCGGAAAATGTTCCGGAAACCCTGCCGGATACTGTAGAAAAATGTACTAATCCTCATCGATATACGCTCCTTCTTCCTCGTCGCTGATGATCACGCCCTTTTTCAGAGTGATCACGCGTTTTTGCATTTCATTCACGATATCCCTGTTATGGGTAACGACAACAACAGTAGTACCGGCCTGGTTGATGTCATTTAAGAGCTTCATGATCTCACGGGTATTCACGGGATCCAGGTTACCGGTGGGCTCATCACAAAGAAGAAGGGTGGGCTCATTTACAAGAGCTCTTGCGATGGCAACTCTCTGCTGCTCACCACCGGAGAGAGACTTGGTGCGAACCTTATACTTGCCCGCAAGACCTACGGATGCAAGCACCGCGGGAACGTTTTTCTTCATCTCTTTGGAAGGGACCTGGATGATACGCTGGGCAAAAGCCACGTTCTCGTAAACATTGCGGTCCTTAAGCAGACGGAAATCCTGGAATACGATACCGATCTTTCTGCGGAACTTGGGGATCATCCGATGGCGGATTTTGTTCAGGTTATAGCCCAGCACGTTTACGGTGCCCTCGGTGGCGGTCAGTTCCCGAAGCAGGAGCTTGATCAGGGTGGATTTTCCGGATCCGCTGTCACCTACTATAAAAACAAATTCACCGGGTCCGATTCTGACACTAACGTCATTCAGAGCCGGTGCCCCCGTACCGTCGTCGTATTCTTTGCTGACATGATCGAGAAAGATGATGTCATCCGTGTTTTTGACTTTTTTTCTTTTTTTCTTGATATCAGGCATGTGCTTCCTCCGGGTTTCCTTGTGATTCCCCTGTTTATCGCCGCCCACGCGGCTATGCTAACCAACCGTTTTTGCGGGGTCACTCGCTTTGCTCACGAGCGCCCCGCGTAAAGATCTTTAGAATTCGAACCGGTCTACGTACTTCATATAGCGCACCACCATAAGGGCAATGCGGAAGGTGATGGCATCTTCAAACACACGAAGATCCAGGCCCGTCATCTTCTGGAGTTTATCGAGACGGTAAACCAGGGTATTTCTGTGGATAAAGAGCTGTCTTGAAGTCTCGGACACGTTCAGGCTGTTCTCGAAGAATTTCATGATGGTGGTCAGAGTCTCTTCGTCGAACTCCTCGGGATCATGCTCTCCGAAAACTTCCTTGATGAACATCCTGCAAAGAGGCTGGGGCAGCTGGTAGATCAAACGGCCGATGCCCAGTTCTCCGTAGGGGATGATCTTCTTTTCCTCGAAGAAGATCTTGCCCACATCCAGGGCCATCTTGGCTTCCTTGTAAGAACGGCTGATCTCCTTGACTTCCCGGATGGGCGTACCGAAGGAGATGCGGATGCCGGACACACCGTCCTTTTCAAACTCCGTTACCATGCGCTCGGCGATGCTCAGGATCTCTTTCTGGTTACCCGGATCCTGGAGTTCCTTGATGACGATGACGTTCACTTCATCGATGGCGGTAACAAAATCCTGGCCGTTTCCGAAGTGAGTCCGGGCAAGTTCCAAAAGATTCTGCTCGGAGGCCTCCGATGCATCTACGATGTAGGCGATCCTGGGCACTTCATTCTGGATGTGCAGTTTTTTGGATCTGCTGTAGATGTCCACCAGAAGGAGGTTATCAAGGAGCAGATTCTTCATGAAGTTATCTTTATCGTAGCGTTCTTTATACGCCACCAGCATATTCTGGAGCTGGAAAGCCGCCATCTTGCCAATGAGATAGTTCTCGTCCCCGGCGCCGGTGCAGATCAGCACATACTCCAGAGTGCTCTCGTCAAACACCTTGAAAAACTGGCTTCCCTGTACTTCCTGGGATTCCGCGGGGGAATTGGCAAAATCCGGGACAGCGGAATAAAAACGCTTCAGATCGGCTGTGGACGCAACATCTCTGCCCTCTGTATCCGTCACTGCGAAATCCGCTTTGGTAATGGATTTCAGCCCATCTATCGTACTCTGCAAGATCTGATTCGATATCATTCGTAATCCTCCCGGCATTGGCCTTTCAGTAGAATTTCTTATCGTCTATTTTAATATAAAAATAAGAGAAAATCCACAATGAACGCGTGTTTTTTTTGTGAATATTTCACATGAAACTGCATGAAACTCACCAAAATGGTCCCGAAATCAGACCGAAGGGCGGGTGGATTGGTTGACAAATCAAGGTTTGTTTGTTACCATCAAATTAGAAAAATGGCCCCTGAAAAAGGGCGGAACGACGTGAGGGCAGGCCCATGGACATGCTTGGTATGAACATCGCGAATATGGCAACACAAATGTCCCAGTCCCGGATCCAGCAGGATATCGGTGTGGCTGTGCTCAGCAACGCACTGAACACTTCCGCGCAGATGGGTGATATGTTATCGGATCAGCTGATGAGTGCACCGGCTATCTCCGAAAACAGTGTTCGTCCGTATTTGGGTGGCAATTTTGATGTAGCTGTGTAGTATAAAGGGTGGAGATATACAAAAAAGGAACTGCGAAATGCAGTTCCTTTTTTCATGTCATCCTTGCAGGATGCTAATAGCGGAGAAAGAGGGATTTGAACCCTCGCGCCGGTTGCCCGACCTACACCCTTAGCAGGGGCGCCTCTTCGGCCTCTTGAGTATTTCTCCAAGTCGAAAACGTCCTGTCAAGTATGAGCGCCTTCATATAAGACGCAAATGTTATTATATAGGCGACCTATTTGTTTGTCAACGGGTTATTTCCCACCTCGGCGTAGAGGTCTCCTCCCTCGGCATCCATCACCACGATCACGGGAAAGTCCTTTACTTCCAGCTTCCGGATGGCTTCTGTGCCAAGATCATCATAGGCAACGACTTCGGAAGAGACAATGGCTTTGGACAAAAGAGCTCCTGCTCCTCCCACTGCCGCGAAGTACACGCCGCCGTTTCTGACAACTGCGTCAGCTACCGCTTTGCTCCGCTTTCCCTTACCGATCATACCCGCCATGCCAAGGTCCAGGAGTCTGGGGGTATAGCGGTCCATCCTCGTTGCGGTGGTGGGCCCTGCGGATCCGATAGGCCTGCCGGGTCTTGCGGGAGAGGGTCCCATATAGTACACGATCTGTCCCCGGATATCAAAGGGAAGCTCTTCACCCCGCTCTAAAGTCTCATCCATTCTCTTATGAGCCGCATCTCTGGCGGTATAAATGGTGCCGCTTAAGTTCACCGCATCACCGATCCGAAGCTTTTTCAGCTCTTCGGGGGATGCAGGCACCTGTAACGATATCACATCGGAAGATCCCATGTTTTTACTCCTACTCTATAACTACAGTACGCGGACGCTGTGACGGTTTACGTGACAGCACATATTGACGGCCACCGGCAATCCTGCGATATGGGTGGCGTAGGTGTTGATATTGACGGCAAGGGCAGTTACTGCACCGCCAAGGCCTCCGGGACCGATGCCCCTCTTGTTGATGGTCCCAAGCAATTCCTTTTCCAGATCTGCAACATAGGGCACCGTCGAAGGGGTGTCCACCGGTCTAGTCAGGGCTTCCTTGGCCATCTCCGCAGCCTTTTCAAAGGTACCACCGATGCCCACGCCAACGACCACCGGAGGGCATGCGTTGGGGCCGGCTTCCAGGACCGTATCCACAATGGCCTTTTTCGCGCCTTCGATACCGTCTGCCGGCTTCAACATCCAAACGCGGCTCATGTTCTCACTGCCAAAGCCCTTGGGGGCTACGGTGATCTTTACCTTGTCACCGGGAACGATCTTATAATGGATGACTCCCGGGGTATTGTCTCCGGTGTTTTCCCGGATCAGAGGATCCTTTACCACGGACTTTCTGAGGTATCCGTCCACGTAACCGCGCCGGATCCCTTCCTGGATGGCTTCCTCTAAATCCCCGCCGATAAAGTGCACGTCCTGGCCTACTTCCAGAAAGATCACCGCCATACCCGTATCCTGGCAGATGGGGATCATCTCTTCCCCGGCGATCTTTAAGTTATCCTGCAGCTGGGAGAGCACCTTTTTCCCAACGGGAGAGGTCTCCGTACCTGCAGCACTTTCCAGCCGGGCTTTCATATCCGGGGTCAGAAAGTGATTGGCCTCGATGCACATATCTTTGATGGTCGCTGTCACTGTACTGACTTCAATCTCTCTCATGCTTCCCCTACGATTTCCTTCCTGATCTCTTCCAGTTCTTCCTGAGAGGGCTTGCCGGGGATCCAGCCGATCTTCTGCTTATCACCCTCATATCTGGGGATCAGATGCATATGGAAATGGAACACGGTCTGACCCGCACACTCGCTGTTGTTCTGGATGATATTAAATCCGTCCGCATGAAGATTTTCCTTCATGGCAGCTGCCATCTTCTTGGCAAGACGGATCACCTTTTCCGCCTTTTCTTCCGGCAGTTCAAAAAGATCTTTATAGTGGTCCTTGGGCAGGATCAGGGCGTGGCCTTTTGTCGCCGGGCCAAGATCCAGGATCACACGGAATTCTTCGTCCTCATAAATGGTTTTGGACGGAATCTCACCCGCCGCGATCTTACAGAAAATGCACTGGTCGTCTTTCATGTTCCTCTCCTCCCGAAACGTTTGCTCAAACACTAACGGCATTTGCCGGTTTTATCGGAATGAAAACAGCTGGTCAAGATCACGCAGCATGCCAAACTCGCCTTTGGACTTTAACAGGCCGCCCATAAAGGCTCTCTGGAAAGTGATCTGTCCGCATGTGATCTGGCGCAGGTTGCTCTCGCTGATCTGCATCTCCACATCGCTGCGGTCTCTGTCCACGTAATTGACTTCCACCTCCAGCTGATCCACGGAGATAAACAGGGGCGTCTTCCAGCCCTCCACCCGGATCAGATAACTGCCGCGAAAACCGGGCAGCGGAGTAAAATGACTGCGGAAAGCCTTTAAGATCTCGGGATCCGGTCCCTCTTTTTCCGCTCCCATCATGTCACGGAATAAGGATGCCAGTTCCTTGATATCTTCTTTTGTCTTCTGAACATAGGAATCATCGGAAACGTACTGGGATAACTGTTCGTTTTCCTGAGGTGTCAGATTGATGTGACGGGTGCTTGACACCTTTTGGTTGATGACGGAAATACTGTTGGGAAAAGCCGGCAATTTCTGATTGATGGTGCGGTACAGGTTCTCTGCGGCCTTTTCGATCATGGTGGTGTAGGAAGGATTATTCTCCAGTTCCGATGCATCCGCCACGTAGCCGCTGATACCTCTAGTGGAAATACCCCCAAGGATCTCCCAGGCCATCTCCAGATCCAGTCTGCAGCGGTCTTCTCCAAAGGTGGTGGACATGACCACAGGGCACATGTAGATCTGTGCGATCTTCTTTTTGTCCCCGTAGAGCCAGCAGGCATCCAGGAACTGCTGAAGATAGCCGCCCATGCCGTACCATTCCACGGTTGTGGCAAGGATGACGCCGTCCGCATCCTTCAGGGTCTGGGACAGAGTAACGATGCTGTTCTTTTCTTCATACAGCATGTGCTTCTCCACCATAACATGGAGTTCCTCCAGAACCGCTTCCATCCTGCGGATCACAAAAAGAGTGGGATCATCGATGATCCCTCTGCCTCCGTAATAAATGTTGATCTTCATACCGTCCCGTCTCCCCGTTTTTGATATTTCATCAGGATCGCCCAGACAAGAGTCACCACCGATCCGACAAAGATACCCCCGAAATGCGCCATGTTGTTTACATTCTCCGTAGTCAGTCCGGAGTAAAAAATGTAAAAGACCATGGTCAGCATTCTCGGCAGATTGAATTCTTTAAAATGGCCCCGGTGCAGGATCACAAGGATCGCCATGGCACCCACGATGCCCATTACGGCACCGCTGGCTCCAACGGAACTGTAATGGGTCCCGTTTGCCACTTCCCAGACCGCAGACAGAAGGTTTCCCCCGATACCGCTGAGGAAATACATCAGGGCAAAAAAGGTCCTGCCGCAGTTTTTCTCGATCAAGGTCCCTGCTGCCACGAGCATGATCATGTTACCTGACAGATGCATCACATTGATGTGCAAAAACATGCTGGAAATAAAGCGATAGACCTGATCCCAGCCCGTCAGATAATCCACGCCGAAAGCACCTTTATTATATAACAGTTCCCCGTAAAAAGTACACACAGCAAAGACCAGGACGTTCACTGCCACAAGGCCCCAGGTAACATAGGGGATATAAGTATCTTCTTCATTGGGACCGTATGCGTCCCAGTTTTCTTCATCTAACACGGCCATTCCAAACCGACCTCCTTCGGGCGAAAAGGCGCGCTTAGCGCACCCTTCACCGAAAAAGGTATCACGAAGGCGCTTGATCCGTCAACGAAACGTAAAGGCGGCACGGCCAAATAACAGCTCATCTCCCGGGGATACTTCCTCCTCTTCTTCAGGGGATAGGAGTTCTCCGTTTTTGAAAGTGCCATTCAGGCTCCCGAGATCGCGAATACGGCAGGTCTCGCCATCCCGGTAGATCCGGGCATGAAGCCTGCTCACCGTGGGGTCCGGCACCACAAGATCCGCGTATTCCGGGGACTTCCCAAGGGTCATCATGTCCCCTTCGATATGGAAGGTCAGGTTTTTGAACTCCCCCTGCCCGTAAAGCATGGCGGGGCGTTCCTCATCTTCCAGGTACTTCGTCTGATGGACAGGTGTCCCGTCAGGGCCTTTTTCCGGTTCCTTCTTTTGAAAGAGGATCGCGGTCTCCGGATCCGCCTCTCCCCAAAGTCCATCTTCTTCGAAAGGTTCCGAAAGCTCTCCCTCATCTGCCTCTGTCGTCACGAAAACCTCGCGTTTCTTTGCTCCCACGCGACGGATGAGTTCCCGAAGGAGGAAGGCCGCCACCACCAATAAAAGAAGCGCGATAACGGCCAGCATATGCATGTTCAGGTAAGTGCCCAGGGCAAAAACCGCAAGAAGACACAGGAGAGCCGCCCCCAGGGTCTTTACCCACTGTGGCAGGGATGATCCCCGTTTCCCGAACTTCTTAAAGGGAACAAGATCTTTGGCGGGCAGAAGTTTTTCCGCTTCCTCCGGGAACAGTTCTTCCGCATCATCTTCTTCCCAGAGATCTCTTTCATAGCCTGTATCCTCTGCGGATCCATACTCCTCTTTTGCCTCTTCGATGACCACGATCTCCTTTCCCCGAAGGGCCTTGCATTTTTCCGCCAGCTCCCCGATGATCACAAAACCCTTTTCTGCCTGACTCTGTGCTTCGTAAACGCGATCCGTAAAGTCCTCGTCTCCATGGTCCATAACGGTGATCAGATAATCCAGGAGCTTTTCCGCCTCCCCGTCCCGTTCCCCGGAGCCAATCTGGAAAAAGAAGTCCCCGGTCTCTACATCCCGGTAGATCTCCTCCGGTGAAAGAAGGAGCTGACGCTCGGATACAAAAAAGTCCGCCAGGCGCCTCCCCAGTTCATCCAGACCGATGATAAGATCCGAGAGTTCACGGCTTCCCATCTGTCTGTCCTCATACAGATCCCTTAAGTTATGAAGTCCCGTAACCTCGTAGTACAACCAGGAGCCGCCGTCCATATGCCGGATTTCGCTCCGAAGAAGTCCTTCGATATGATTCTCCGTGATCATGCGCAGAGTCATCTTCCGGTCGCCCTGCTCCACTTTTCTTCTGATAAATACTTTTCTGGTCTCTCTGATGATCTCATTTTGCATTTTTATTCTCCACGATCTTGATCAATCTCAAAAAGCGCCCCGGGTTGTACCTGGGGGCCTGTGCATCCACTTCGATCTTCCAAAAGGGATCTCCGCTGTCGTCAAGGAGCTCCCGAAACGGAACGGTGACGCTTCCTTCCAGAGAAACTTCCACCTTCAAAAGATCCGCCGACACTCTTCCCTTAAAGTCATCCAGCATCATCACTTCACCCGCCTCAGAGCGGATCCAGTCTTCTTGGATATAAGTTGCGATCTCCTCCGAGGTACTGCGGAACATATTGCTGCCCCGAAGCGCTGCCACAACGGCGTCCTCTTCCATGACACATCTGTCATACATTGCGAAGCCACTGTAGATCACGAAGATCAGGACAAAGAGCACCACGGGCATGATGAGGGCGGCTTCCACCGTCATATAACCAGAGAGTCCCACAACAGCCCCAGGATAATCCCTGCCGTCAGCACGGGGATATAGGGGATCAGGTTGTCTTTTTTCCATATTCCTTTTCTCCTTTGAAAGATCACCACAAATAATAGCGGGATCAATGATCCCAAAAGGCCGCAGAGCAGTTCTTCGGGCCACAGGGCGATCCCCGCAAGGAGCATGCAGACGCCGTCTCCGTACCCCACCTTGTCCCCTTTCCACAGGGCCGTCAGAAGATAGGCGGCCCCGGGCAGGAGTTTCAGCATCCACGTAAGAATCTCCCGCTCCTCCGGCACCCCACAAAGCCGAAGGGGAAGAAGGATCAGGATTCCTAGTACCACCGGGAGAAAACCGATCTCCCGATGTTTCAGATCCTGAATGCTGAAAAATAAAAGGAGAAATATGAGTACAACTTTCGTTGAAAACTCCATGTTAATGACCTCCGCCACACTTGCTGCAAGGTGTCTTATCCCCCACCTCCGACATCTTTACGGCATACACCGTACGCTTTAAGCCGGAACACTGCAGGGAACTGTGATACACCGTGCCGTACTTGGTTATGTAATAAGTGTCTCCTCCCTGAGGATGACAGATTTCGCAGGGGTGATAGATACCGCCGCTGTCATTCCACCTGTCCCCGATGAGGGAAGCATCCACTGTTTCGATGGAGGGATTCAGATAAGAGCAGTCCCTCTTTTTGTGATAGACCGTACCGGTCTCGGTAACGTACACAATGGTTTCCTGATACTCCGAGAACACGTAACCCGAGACCTTGTATCCGTTCCAGGCATGGCCTGTGTACAACGCGGTAGCCAAAACCGCCTGGCCGGGATAGAGGCTGCAGGGCGGTGTCATCACCATATCCGCCCGAAGACGGATCCGGTCTTTTTCCGTCATGAGCTGTGAGCGGATCAGGCTGATCCTTGTTGTCCCGTCCCCCAGGACCACCCTGCCGGATCCGTTTCTCTCCAGATCCGATTTCAGATTGAGGCGCACATAGCTTTCGCTGATGGTCACAGAATTTAAGTCCAGCGCATATTCATCCAATTCCAGCTTGTCGTACAGATAACCGTAAAGCGCCATCTGCCTGCCGCTTTTCCACAGCGATGCCGTCACCGCCGCATGGGCCCTGTACATCTCCGTAATGGATAAAAGGTTCATGACCACAAACAGGAAAAAGGGCAGGATCAGCGCCGCCTCGAAGGTCATGGAACCACGCAGCCACGATCTGTTTTTGAACTTCTTTAGAAGAGCAGGAGCAAACGGCTCCTTTGGCCGATCCGCTATACTCCCATAGATTTCCATAGAATTTGCCCCCGAGAACCTAAGAAAAGAGTTCCGGTGCTGAACGCCCGGAGAGACGTATTTTTCCAAATTATCAGTCGTTATTGTCATCACGAATACACTCTTGTCCGCCTTGAGAGTGCTGCCTCCGGGAGCCGCTTGCTCCTGCTCTCCTAGGGATATCCCCACCTTCTTTGGATGGTGCAGGCATATCCGTCCGCCGACTCTACAGTGACTTCCGTCAAAAGCGAGCCGATGCATCCGTCGATCCGGAAGTACTCGTTTCCCTCCGTCTTCCGGATATCCATTTCCATCACATCCATAGTGCGGAATAATTTGTCATGTTCATCTTCCAATAACATCAACAGCATCAGATAATCCTGATAGCTCATCCCCGTGCCTTCTTTATTCACGGGAAGATCCAAAGCAGCATTTGTCACCATGCTGATGTCCGTCTGCCAGCTTTCCGATGTTTTTACAAGAGGGATCTTTCCTCCCGCCAAAAGGACCTTCAGATCCTGAATGGTTTCGATATAGGCCCATCCGAAGATCACGGACCACTTGATCACAGGCTCTAATTCCGGAGACAGGGTCACTGCCGCCACCGTAGCCGCCAGTGCTGTCACCGCCCCGTTCTTCACCCGGTCCGTGGTCAGAAATAAGACATTGGCCGCCTCCCGGAGGAGCATCATCCGGTTCACTGCTGCCTTCAGGTTATCGATGTCGCTTTCTTTTCCAAAGAGGATGTACTCCACCTCATAATCCATCTGGGTCTTTTTCTTCACCCCGGTAAAGCAGCCGAACTTGTCCAAAACGTACTTCTGATAAAGCAGTTCATCCACAATATCCGAGACCGCCAGTTGGTCCGTTTCGATGTCCGGGTTCATACCGTCGCCCTCAATAACGTTCAGCCGCCAGGAGATGTAATCCTCATTGGGCAGGACCTTCATGGACACCTTTGACGTGTCGGTCACCAGAGGCAGGAGCCCCATGGAACGAAGGGAATTGGCGGATCCCGCAATGTCTTCCACCTCTACTCTCCTTCTGTCCGTCACGGTTTCCGTGTGGGTAGGCCAGGTACCGCTCTCGTTGGCCGCTGCCTGGGCCGCCGGATTTCCGGATAAGTCGTCCGGCACTTCCGTTTCGTAGGTGTATTCTTCGTACACCTCTGCAGTATTGATGGCTTCCTGATTTTGAGCCTGTTCTTCCGTATAGTCTGCGGTATCAAAGCCATAGTCTTTCATCACCACAAAGTTCTCCGCCAGATCTTCCACCTCAGCGATGCCGTACATCTCCCGCATGGCGGTGATGACCTGCTGCCGGAAGACCCTGCCGTCTTCATCCGTGGGCACGGAGACCTCGCTGATCCCCACGTCCCGGAGTTTGCAACTCATAAAGCCCGATTCCACCAGGTTTTCACCCATGTACTCGTGGATATGGGCCGTTGTTTTTCCTCTGTCCGGCTCATCTGACCCGTAAGAAGTATCAATGTAGAGAAGGTCATACTTCTTCCACATTTCCCGATGATACTCCGCCAGAACGGATTGCATGCTGTTGTCGTATGCGATCTCTGCCTCACATCTCACCGTATTCCGCCGCACTCCCATGATCAGTACGAGGATCAGCGAAAGTATGGCCGTCATGGCAAGGGCCAGATAAACCGTCAGATACCCCCGAAGCTTCCCCATACTCAGAATTGGTCTGTCTGATCACTGATCTTTTCGAACAGACTGTTGACGATGGACGTCATCTGCTTTCTGAAGATCAGCACAAGTCCTACTAAAACCACGAGCATTTGTGGTAGGGGTCAAAGAATACAGTAATATCAAGCCCTTCAACGCAATACACAATGTATTTACAGTCCCAAAAAATGGGTCAAAACGTCATTTTGACGTCAGGTTTTTCATTAAGTGACGTCGTTTTGACGT
>JAFUUM010000045.1 GCA_017477805.1 Lachnospiraceae bacterium | reverse complement strand
AGAGGCTTGCCGCAGGCAAGGCTTCCTTTTCTAACAAGTTTACGCAACATTACGCTTTTCACGAGAAAAAAATATAGCCGGAATCCTAGATGTATACTGGGTTTCCGGCTTTTTAGGTGTCAAAGATGGGATTGTACTACATTTAGTGGAAGTTGCAAAGAAAACCACAAGAAAATCCATAAAAAAAGATGATCACTTTACATCGTGATCATCTTTTACATTATTTTGACCCCAACCACGACAAACCTCGCTTCCGAAGAAGTTGCCTGGTCGCAGGTGGAAAGTGTCACCAGCTGGTCTCCCCATTTGGGTGTGATGCCGGTGGTATAGAGGCTCATCTCCGCCATGGCCTGCATGTTGGAATCAAACTCCATCTCGGAATTGGCGTTGATGAACTGATAGTACTTAAAGGTGATCTCGTCCTCCGTATAGATCTGGGAACGGAACACGTAGGCTACGGCGTAAACACCGTGCTCATAAATGGTATCAAAGGTAAATTCCTTGTGTTCCCGGTAAAAAGACTCATTCCGGTAATTATCCAGAGATCCGAACATTTTGCCGGACTTCATGTGATGGCCGTACAGGATGAGATTTGTGGAACGGTCGACAACATCGCAGTTGCAGTCCATGAAGATGCAGCCGTTCTTGTCATACTCCTGGTTGAAATTGTGATCCAGGTAATAATCGTTATTGGAGGTCTGCATCACCGGATAATCAATATTGGTATCGGGAATGGTGATCCAGCCGATGAGAGATGCATTCCGAAGGAGCAGTGGCTGATACTCTTCTAAAACGTCCGGGATCTCTTTTGCTCCCGTCTTATGTACTACAACTTCTTCGCTCTCTTCTGTCTTCTTTGGCTTTGGTGTGGCATTCTGACGGGCTTCCTCTCTGATGGCTGCCCAGTCTTCACTGCTGGCATCTGTCCGATATCCAAAATACTGATAAATACCGTAATAGCCCAGAGACAATACCGCAGCCGCTGCGCAAAGGGCGATCAGGAGTTTTCTTCTCTTCTCCCGCTTTCGCAGTTCCGCCCTGGCTGCCCTGTCGATCATCTCCTGACGTTTCTTTTCTTCCGTCGTTTCCTGAGCAGGCTTTCTCCCGGAGGGATCCGTCGTTTGGCGTGCGGGATTCCCGGCCGCGTTCCTTCCGGCAGTTGTCCTTCCCGTCGCGGTCCTTCCTGCGGCAGTCCGGCCGCTTCCCACAGTACTCCCCTGTCTTACACGCCCATTAACAGAAGAACGGGATGTCAAAGAACCACCATATGTACTTTTCCGATCAGGACCGGTCGTGGTCATTTAGGCACCCCGTTTTCATTTCTTTACATTCTTATTACTTCTGAACGATGTTCACCAGTCTGCCGGGAACATAGATCTCTTTCACAATGGTACCGGTAAGCTTATCGCCCAGAGCTTCTTTTGCCTTTGCGATAACAGAATCCTTGTCCTCGTCTTTGGCGATCTCCAGGGTACCGCGCACTTTACCGTTTACCTGCAGAGCGATCTCAACCGTGTTCTCAACGGTCTTTTCTTCTTCATAGACAGGCCAGGACTGCTCATAAACATAGCCGTTTTCGCCGATGGTCTGCCACAGTTCCTCGGTGATGTGGGGAGCAACAGGGTTCAGCAGAAGAAGCAGAGTCTTATACTCGCCCTTGGTTACGGATCCCTTTCTGGTAAATTCGTTGATCAGTGCCATCATGGCTGCAATGGCGGTATTGAACTTCAGGCTCTCGAAATCCAGGCTGACTTTCTTGATGGTCTGGTGCATCTTTGTTTCCAGATCAGAGGAATAACCCTCTTCATCCGTCATGATATCCTGCAGTTTCCAGACTCTCTCCAGGAATCTTCTGCAGCCCTTAACTCCCTCGTCGGACCAGGATGCGGACAGATCAAAAGCACCGATGAACATCTCGT